>JBDZVP010000048.1:0-11197 GCA_040255765.1 Sphingomonadales bacterium
ACGTTCGCGAAGGTCGTCCAGGCGAGGGAATCTGCGCCGCGATCGAGCAGATCGGCTCGGTCCTCGCGGAGCATTTTCCGAAGACCGCGACCAATCCCAACGAGATCCCGGACAAGCTGATCGAGCTATGACTCCCGACAAGGATGCGCCCGTCCGGACAATGTGGGCGGGCAAATACATCAGCGTCCTGAAACAGGGCCGCTGGGAATATGTTTCGCGAACCGGGAGCGTCAACGCAGTCGTCATCCTTGCCGAACACGAGGGCAAGGTCATCCTGGTCGAGCAATATCGGGTGCCGGTCGGTGCCCGCTGCCTCGAACTTCCCGCGGGGCTGGTCGGCGATGAGGACCCGAATGCGACCGTCGACGGGACGGCTGTCAAGGAACTCGAAGAGGAGACGGGCTTCACCGCCGACCGGGTCGAGCACCTTGGGCAATTCCACAGCTCGCCGGGGATGGTCGCTGAAAGCTTCACTCTCGTTCGCGCCCACGGAGTCCGCAAGGTCGGGGAGGGCGGAGGCACCGAGCATGAGGACATCACCGTCCATCTCGTTGCTCGCCAAGACATTCCCGCGTTCATCCGGAAGCGCCGCCAGGAAGGCACCGCAATCGACGTCAAGCTCCTGCTATTCCTTGATTTCTGACGCGCGAGCTAATGATGCATTCAGTTCGGGGCAGCTAACAGCCGTTGGTAGAAAGGTGGCTTGCCTTCGGGCATCGCTGCTGCCTCAATCGGACGATCTGTAAACAATTGGAGCTGGGAATTTCATGAGGGGTTTGATGCTGGCCGGTACGGCCATTGCCGCGCTTGGCGGAACCGAGGCGATGGCTGAAGTGAAGACCGAGGCTGCTCCCGCGGCCGCTGCGGTGCAAGCGCCGGCGGTGGTGCCCGACAACATCCTTCTCCAGGATTGGAGCGGGCCCTATGGCGGCGTTCCGCCATTCGACAAGGTCACGCCCGCGCTGTTCCCGCAGGCCCTTCAGTTCGCAATCGACGAGCAGGGGCGTGAAGTGGCCGCGATCGCCAACAACCCGGCGGCACCGACCTTCGCGAATACCGTCGAAGCGCTCGAAAAGACCGGGCAGCGGCTCGACCGGGTCCTTTCGGTCTTCGGGGTGATGACCAGTAACATGGCCACTCCCGAATACCAGGCGCTCGACAAGGAATGGTCGCCCAAGCTTTCGGCGGCCTATGACGCGATCACCCTCGATCCTAAGCTCTTCCAGCGCGTGAAGACGCTCTACGACAACAAGGCGGCGCTGGGCCTCGATGCCAAGCAGGACCGTCTCCTCACTCGCCTCTACGACAGTTTCGTTCGCCGCGGCGCCAACCTGGATCCGCAGCAGAAGGAACAGCTTTCGGCCTACAACCAGCAGCTTGCGACCCTGTTCGCCGAATTCAGCGAAAAGGTGCTCGCCGACGAGAGCAGCTACATCTTCGCCAGCGAAGCGCAGATGAAGGGCGTTCCCGCCGACATGAAGGCGGCCTACGCTTCCGCCGCGAAGGCGCAGGGCAAGCCCGCCGGCACCTATGCGATCAAGAACACACGCTCCGCGGTCGACCCGCTGCTGACCTTCGCCGACGACCGTGCGCTTCGAGAGAAGGTGTGGAAGGCGTTCGTCAACCGCGGCGACAATGGCGGCGCCAACGACACCAACGCGACGATCGCAAAGATCGTCAAGCTTCGGTCGGATCGCGCCAAACTGCTCGGATTCAAGAACCACGCCGAGTGGCGGATGCAGGACACGATGGCAAAGACGCCGGAGCGGGCGATGGACCTGATGATGAAGGTCTGGCCGGCCGCGGTTCAACGCGTGAAGGAAGAGGTTGCCGACCAGCAGGCGCTCGCCACCAAGCTGGGCGACAAGATCACCATCCAGCCGTGGGACTATCGCTATTACCAGGAGAAGGTCCGAAAGGACCGCTACGATCTCAGCCAGGAAGAGATCAAACCCTATTTCGCGCTCGATAACATCATCAACGCCTCTTACTGGGCGGCGGGCGAATTGTACGGGCTCGATTTCAAGGAAATCACCGGCACGGTCCCCGTCTGGAAGGACGACATTCGGGTCTATTCGGTCACCGACCGCAAGACCGGCAAGCAGGTCGGAGTCTTCTACCGCGACGATTATGCCGCAGAAGGCAAGCGCTCGGGTGCCTGGGCCACGACCTATCGCAGCCGCGCCGGTCTTCTGGGCGACGACATCGTCCTCGGCTCGAACAACAACAATTTCGTGAAACCGGGACCGGGCGAGCCGGTGCTGATCAGCCTCGACGATGCCGAGACTTTGTTCCACGAGTTCGGCCACGCGATCCATTACTTCCTGTCGAACGTCTATTATCCGAGCCTCGGCGGGTCGCAGCGCGACTTCGTGGAATATCCGAGCCAGGTGAACGAGAATTGGCTGCTGACTCCGGAAGTTCTTCAGCGCTTCGCGAAGCATCACGACACGGGCCAGCCGATGCCGCAAGCGCTGGTCGACAAGATCCAGAAGGCGCAGACCTTCAACCAGGGCTTCGCCACGGTCGAATATCTTTCGTCGGCGCTGGTCGACATGAAGCTCCACCTCGACGCGGACGGACTCGTGGATCCGGACAAGTTCGAGCGTACGGCGCTCGCGGAGATCGGAATGCCGAAGGAGCTCGTGATGCGGCACCGCCTTCCGCAGTTCAACCACCTGTTCTCGTCGGACTCCTATTCCGCCGGTTACTATTCTTACCTGTGGTCGGAGACGATGGACGCCGACACCTGGGCGGCGTTTGCGGAGGCCGGGAGCCCGTGGGACAAGGCGACCGCCGAACGGTTCGCGAAATACCTCCTGTCGACCGGCAACGAAACCGATCGCGCTGAAGCCTACCGCGAGTTCCGCGGCCGCGATCCGGACGTCGACGCGCTGCTCAGGAAGCGCGGCTTCCCGACCGGAGAATAAATCCTCTCCCGCCCGGCGGGAGATGGAGAGCCGCGAAGCGGCGAGGGTGAGGGCCTATTGGTCGCTTCGACGGGCCCTCACCCCGGCCCCTCTCCCGCGAACGGGAGAGGGGCTAAAGTCGCGCCTTTTGCGCCTCTGTCCAGGCAAGCTCGGCCAGCGGCTCGAGCTTGCTTGCCGTCTCCACTGCATGGGCTGACGATGCGGTGCCCCGTGCGATCCTGCCGCGGATCCCGTGCAGAATCGCGGCCAGCCGGAACAGGTTGAAGACGACCAGATAATCCTTGTCGGGCAAGTGATCGCGCCCCGTTCGGCGGCAGTAGGCGGCGACGTAATCCTCCTCCGGTGGAATCCCGAGCGGCTCCAGCTCGATTCCCGCAAGGCCCGCGAACAACCCCTTCGGCATGCGGTACATCAGCAGGTGGTACGTGAAGTCGGATGCTGGATCGCCGACCGTCGAAAGCTCCCAGTCCAGGACGGCGCGGACCTGGGGTGCGACCGCATCGAAAATCATGTTGTCGCAGCGAAAGTCGCCGTGGACCACGCTCGAGCGGCCGCTGTCGGACGGAAGGTGCTTACCAAGCCAGTCGACCAGACGGTCCATCGCCTCGATCCGGCCGGCCTCGACATCGCCGACATATTGCCTCGACCAGCGCGCGACCTGGCGTTCGACGAAACCGCTCGGCCTTCCGTAATCGCCAAGGCCAACCTCGGGGGGATCGAAACTGTGAAGCCGCGCGATCGTCGCGTTCATCGAATCGAAGGCCGCGGCGCGATCGTCGCGACTCAGCCCCGGAAGCTGCGCTTCCCAGAAGATGCGGCCTTCGACCATGTCCATCAGGTAGAAAGCGGTGCCGATGACGCTCTCTTCTTCGCACAGGCCGTAAACGCGCGCGACCGGGAACCCCTGAGCGCCAAGCGCGGCGGTCACCCGATATTCGCGATCGACAGCATGCGCTCCGGGAAGGAGCTTCCCCGGAGGCTTGCGGCGAAGGACATAGGCGCCGCTTGCGGCATCGACGCGATAGGTGGGGTTCGACTGGCCGCCCCGGAACTGGCTGACGCGGATGGGACCGCGAAAGGCGGGCACATGCTCCGTCATCCAGTTTTCGAGCGCCGCCTCGTCGAAGCGCAGCCTGTCGCTGACGGGCTTCGTTCCGGTGTTGGACTGGGTGCGATCCATCTATCCACATCTATCGATGAACTGCCGTGTGTCACGCGCGTTGGCGATTCATGGCTCGCCTGATCCATCTCTCCGACCTCCATTTCGGTGCGCACGACCCGAAGCTCGTCGAGGCCGTCGAACGGAAGATCGGCGAGGTCGCGCCCGACCTCGTGGTCGTCAGCGGCGACTTCACCCAGCGCGCGCGGACCGAGCAGTTCCAGGAAGCATGCCGGTTTCTCGAACGGCTGCGTGACGCCGGCCACGACGTGCTCGCCGTGCCGGGCAATCACGATGTGCCGCTCTACGATGTCTTCCGCCGCTTCCTGTCGCCGCTGACCCGCTACATGCGCTTCATCGACGACACGCTCTGCCCGATGATGGAAGTCCCGGGAGCGACGGTGCTCGGGATCAACACGGCGCGATCGTTCACCTTCAAGGACGGGCGGATCAACGAAGAGCAGATGCAGTTCATCCGGGATACGTTCGCTCGAACCGACCCCAACTCAGCGCGGATCCTCGTCACTCACCACCCCCTGTTCGCGCTCCAGGTCGGCGACAGCATGACCCGCGCGGTCGGGCGAAGCGAGCTTGCGCTGGATGCGATCGGCGACGCGGGTGTCGATTTGCTCCTCGCCGGGCACAACCATGACGCCTCGGTCCACAGCGCCCGCGACCTGGTGACGAGGGCAGGGGCAGCGCTCGTGGTGCAGGCGGGCACCGCCACCTCCACCCGCGTTCGCGATCAAAGCCAGAGCTTCAACGAGATCGAGGTTGATTGCCCGATGATCACCGTCACCGTCGAAGCCTGGGACGGATCGGGCTTCGCCGCTCGCGATGCCCAGCGCTACGAGCGGCAGGACGATCATTGGCGGCTGGCCGGAGCCGCCAGGAAGGTTGACGAAGCGGCGCACTAGCAGCGGTGTGGAGCCTGCCCTAGAGCGTCGACATGATCGTGGATTTCGACATTGAAGACTTTGTCCGGCGCGTGTTGGCCGAGGACCTGGGCGAGGGCGGCGATGTTACCTCGAAGGCGACGATTGCGCCCGACGCGCGCTTTTCCGCCGAACTTGGCGCCCGCGAGCCGATCGTCGTCGCCGGGCTACAGGTCGCGGAAGCCTTCTTTCGCAAGCTCGATCCGGCCGTGGCGATCCAGCCTTTGGTTACCGACGGCGACCGAATCGATGCGGGGACGGTTTTGATGCGCCTGTCGGGCAACGCGCGCGCGATGCTCACTTCAGAACGGTCGGCACTGAACACGCTTCAGCACCTTTCGGGAATTGCGACCCTGACCCGCCGCTATGTCGATGCAATCGATGGGACGGGCGCGATCGTGCTCGATACGCGCAAAACCATCCCCGGGCTTCGCGCACTGGAGAAATATGCGGCGCGGATGGGCGGTGCGCATAACCACCGGATGCGGCTCGATGATGGCGTGCTCATCAAGGACAACCACGTAGCGGTTGCGGGGGGAGTGGGTGCTGCCGTTCGCGCTGCAAAGGAAGCCGGGACCGGCCTCCAGGTGCAAGTGGAAGTCGATCGTATCGAGCAGATCGAGGAGGCGCTTGCCGCCGGAGCCGACCGGCTGCTTCTCGACAATATGGACCCGCTGACGCTCCGCAAAGCGGTGGAACTGGTGGCGGGAAGGGTTCCGCTGGAGGCTTCGGGCGGCGTCCGCCTCGACACGATCCGGGGCATCGCCGAGACAGGCGTCGACTTCATCTCTGTCGGGCGGATCACCCAGTCGGCGCCTGCGGTCGACATCGGAATGGATTACTCGCTCGCCCGTTAGACGGCTGTTGAATCCGGATCTCGGGAGGAGCAAAATCGCGGTCGACCCCGGCCGTTTCGGCCGACGAGTCCAGTACAGGAGTCGGTCAATGCTCAAGATTCTCCCAGCTTCACTGGCAGCCATCGGCCTTGTGGCCATTCCGGCGTCCGCGAACGCCCGTGACCATCATCGCGGAAGCTGGGGGCACGATGGACGCTCGGGATATGACGGGCGCTGGAGTCACGACGGTGGCCATCACCGGTACGGCTACGGCTATGGCGACCGATATCGTTCCCACAGCCGCTTCGGAATCGGCATTGGGATCGGGTTTCCGTCCTACGGGTACAGCGTCGGCTACGGCTATCCCGCTTACGGTTATGGCTACGGCTACGCTTATCCGGGCTACGGCTATCCGGGCTACGGCTACCCGCCCTACGGCTATGCGCCTTACGGCTACGGCTATCCGCCATCGGGCTATGGCTATTACGGTGCCTATGGCTGCGGAAACCCGGCTGCCGGAGCTGCAGCGGGCGGAATTGCCGGGGCCGTTCTGGGAGCAGCGGTTGCCGATGGGAACGGCCGGCATCATCGGCGCGGAGACGATCGGGCCGCAGGTGCGATCGTCGGCGGCGCTCTCGGAGCGGCCGTCGGGGGAGCGATCGCCTCGGGAAATTGCTGACCCGCCACCGGCGTAACGATTGCTGCACGAATGCTGACTAGCGAATTCAGCAGTGGCTCATTGCGACAGGAATAAAACGACTCCTGAAGTCCGGAAAACCGGATTGAATCGAAGGAGTTGAGCGATGCTCAAGAAGATTTTGCTTGCCGGTGCGGCCATCGGCCTTGTCGCGGTTCCGGGCGTCGCCAGCGCCCAGAGCTATTATGGTTATCCGGGTTACGGCTCGGGCTACGGATATAGCAATCCGGCCTATGGCTATGGTTATGGCTACGGCCAGCCGGCTTACGGTTATGGGTCTGGCTACGGCTATAACAATTATCCGGCCTACGGTTACGGCAACAGCTACGGCTATTACGGCAACGGCTATTACGGCAACCGCTACTACAATGGGCAGCGGTGCAACGATAACGGCCTTGCCGGTGCAGCCATCGGCGGAGTCGCCGGCGCGGTGATCGGAAGCTCGGTCGCCGACAGCGGCCGCCATCGCTATTACCGCCACCGCAACAGCGGGGACAAAACCGCTGGCGCGATCATCGGCGGAGTGCTCGGCGCAATCGCCGGCGGGGCGATCGGTTCGAGCAGCTGCTAAGCCAATCCTCCCTGCGTCCCCGGACTTGATCCGGGGTCGTGGGGAGGGGACCATGGAGCGAAGCGGAATGGTGGAGGGGCCCGTCCGTCAGCGCTTCGCTGCCACCACCCCATCGCTGCGCGACGGGGAGGAATGAGCCGGAGGGATCACTCTCCGGCCCTTTCCTTATTTGGGCGCAACAATTTTTGGCGCATTCGTCGGCAGCTGCCTATATAGCGTCGCAAAACTTCGGGAGGTTCATTCGTGTTCAAGGGCTTGCAGCCCATCCGCTACGCTGGCCGAGAGGTCTGGCCGCTCGTCGAAGGCGGCAAGGGCGTCAGCGCAACCAACCACGCCAGCTCCGGCGCCTGGGCGGCGGCCGGCGGCATCGGCACCGTGTCCGCGGTCAATGCCGACAGCTACGATCCCGAAGGCCGGATCATCCCGCAAATCTACGAAGGCCTCACCCGCCGCGAGCGGCACGAGGAGCTGATCCGCTACGCGATCGACGGCGCCGTCGCTCAGGTGCAGCGCGCCTATGAGATCGCCAATGGCAAGGGCGCCATCAACATCAACGTGCTCTGGGAAATGGGCGGCGCGCAGCGGGTTCTTCACGGCGTGCTGGAGCGTACCAAGGGACTCGTTTCCGGGGTCACCTGCGGCGCGGGGATGCCCTACAAGCTCAGCGAAATCGCTGCTTCCTACGGCGTCAATTATCTTCCGATCATCAGCTCCGCGCGTGCGTTCAGCGCCTTGTGGAAGCGCGCCTATCACAAGGCGGCGGAATGGCTTGCAGCGGTTGTCTATGAAGACCCGTGGCTGGCCGGCGGGCATAATGGCCTGTCAAACGCCGAGGACCCGCGCGCTCCGCAGCCGCCCTATCCGCGCGTCAAGGCGCTTCGCGAGACGATGCGGCAGCATGGGATCGCGGACAGCGTTCCGATCGTCATGGCCGGCGGCGTGTGGCGCCTCGACGAATGGGAAGACTGGATCGACAATCCCGAGCTCGGGCAGATCGTGTTCCAGTTCGGAACCCGGCCGCTGCTGACCCAGGAAAGCCCGATCCCGCCGGAATGGAAGGCGCGGCTGATGACGCTGGAGGAAGGCGACATCCTTCTCCATCGCTTCTCTCCGACCGGCTTCTATTCCTCGGCCGTCCGCAACCCCTTCCTGCGCAACCTCGAGGCTCGGTCGGAGCGACAGATCGCTTTCACCAAGGAATCGCTCGGCGACCATCATTTCGAGCTCGATGTCGGGCTCAACGGAAAGAAGAATTACTGGGTCACCAAGGGCGACCTGCAGCACGCGCGCGAATGGTATGCGGCGGGCTTCACCGAGGCGATGAAGACTCCGGACGAGACGTTGATCTTCACCACCCCGGAGGAGAAGAAGCACATCCGCAAGGACCAGGCCGAGTGCATGGGTTGCCTGTCGCAATGCGCCTTCTCGTCCTGGGCAGACAATGAGAAGAACACGACCGGACGGTTGGCGGACCCGCGCAGCTTCTGCATCCAGAAGACGCTCCAGGACATCGCCCACGGCGGTCCGGTCGAGCAGAACCTGATGTTCGCCGGTCACGGCGCCTACCGGTTCAAGAACGATCCCTTCTACTCCAACGGCTTCATCCCGACGGTGAAGCAGCTCGTCGACAGGATCCTGACCGGGGCATGACGATAGGGCGGGGGTTGCTTGCTGCATTGCTGATTTTCGCGGCGGCCGCGCCTGCGTCGGCGCAGGAGAAGCAGCCGCCGTATTGGGCCTCGATCGCCAGCGGCAAGGCGATGACCCGCAACGGGCCGGCGCGCACCTATCCCGGCAAGTGGCTCTACCAGCGCCGCGACCTGCCGGTTCGAATCCTCCAGAAATATGAAAACTGGCGGCTGATCCAGGACCCCGACGGCGACAAGGGCTGGATGCTGGTGACCCTGCTCAGCGACAAGCGCACGGCTATCGTCAGGCCCGGCGAGCCACGGCCGATCTATTCGGAAGCGAGCGACAACAGTCGCGTGCGTTACCGGGCAGAAGCCGGCGTCGTCGGCCGGATCACGAAATGCGACGGAAACTGGTGCCGGATCCAGGTCGGCCGCCGCGACGGCTATGTCAGGGAGACCGACATCTGGGGCGTCGGCGACCATGAGGTGATCGAAGACTGAGACCAAGGGAGGGGCCGATGAAACTCGCAATCGCACTCGCAGCCGGAGCAATGATCATGACCACTCCCGCCCAAGCCGCTCCAACCCGTCCCGTCGTCGAGCATTACGGAAACGACAGCCTGAACGGACAGCCGCTGCCTTTCTCGCGAGCGGTCCGGGTCGGCGACATCCTGTACCTGTCCGGAGCGATCGGCCGTGGCCCCGACGGCAAGCCGCCCGAGGGCATTGAGGCGCAGACGAAGGCGACGATGGACGATATCGGCGAGACGCTTAAGCTCGCCGGGCTAGGCTACGACAGTATATTCCACTGCACCGCTTTCCTCGCCGACATGAAGGACTGGCCAGCCTTCAACAAAGTCTATGTGACCTATTTCACGCCCGGGAAGATGCCGGCTCGAAGCGCGCTCGGAGTCAACGGCCTCGCTTTGGGCGCCTTGGTCGAGATCGAATGCCAGGCCTACGCGGGAAAGTAACCGGTTAGACCAGTTCCACCGCCATCGCGGTAGCCTCGCCACCGCCGATGCACAGGCTCGCAACGCCACGCTTGCCGCCGGTCTCCTGGAGCGCCGCAACCAGCGTCGTCAGGATTCGCGCACCGCTGGCGCCGATGGGATGGCCGAGCGCGGTTGCGCCGCCGTGGATGTTGATCTTCTCGTGCGGGATTCCGACGTCGCGCATCGCGATCATCGCGACGCAGGCGAACGCCTCGTTCACTTCCCAGAGGTCGACGTCGCCGACGCTCCAGCCGGCCTTGTCCAGCACCTTCCCGATTGCCGGGACCGGTGCCGAGGTGAACTTCGCCGGCTCCTGCGCAGCGGCGGCGTGGGCAACCACGCGCGCGATCGGCTTGGCGCCGAGCTTGTCGGCAACGCTCTGGCGAGTCAGCACCAGCGCGGCGGCGCCGTCGCTGATCGATGAGCTGGTCGCGGCGGTGATCGTTCCGTCCTTGGCGAAGGCGGCCTTGAGCTGCGGGATTTTCTCCGGATTGCCCTTGCCCGGCTGCTCGTCAGTATCGACGATGACTTCGCCCTTGCGGGTCGTGACCGTCACCGGAGTTACCTCACGGGCGAATTTGCCATTGGTGATCGCATCATTGGCGCGGCGAAGGCTCTCGATCGCGTAAGCGTCCTGCTCTTCGCGAGTGAACTGATATTCGCGCGCGGCATCCTCGGCGAAGGTACCCATCGCGCGGCCCGGCTCGTAGGCGTCCTCGAGGCCATCGAGCATCATATGGTCGTAAACCGTGTCGTGGCCGATGCGCGCGCCGGAGCGATATTTCTTCGACAAATAGGGCGCGTTGGTCATGCTCTCCATTCCGCCGGCGACGATGACGTCCGCCGAACCGGCCTTGAGCATATCGGTCGCGAAGATCGCGGCCTGCATCCCCGATCCGCACACCTTGTTGACGGTCACGGCCTCCGCCGACTTCGGAAGCCCGGCGCCGAGCGCCGCCTGCCGGGCCGGAGCCTGGCCGAGGCCCGCCGACAGCACGTTGCCCATGAACACCTTGTCGACATCCTCGCCGGAAATCCCCGCCCGCTCGACCGCCGCCTTGACCGCGGTCGCACCGAGCTCGGTCGCCGAAGCACCCGACAGAGCGCCCTGGAAGCTGCCCATCGGCGTGCGCGCGTAGGAGAGGATGACGATCGGGTCGGTGGTGTCGGTCATTTGGTGCCTCGTTTCACCCTCCCCCTCGATGGGGGAGGGCAGGGTGGGGGTGATGCTGGGGAAGGGTGATGCGTGTCTCGAAACCTCACCCCACCCCAGCCCTCCCCATCAAGGGGAGGGAGCGTTTCTGTTGCACTGCACATAAGACTGCGCGGTCGCTTGTTCAAATCCGTTGGCCGGTGCTACGCGCCCGTTGGTGAGGAGACCCCGATGACAGATGTGGGCCTGGATTTTCAGCTTGGCGAAATGGCGGACACGATCCGCGAGAC
>JBDZVP010000048.1:11297-15528 GCA_040255765.1 Sphingomonadales bacterium
CCCAAGCTGATCAGCGGCGAGCATGTCGGCGCCCTGGCGATGAGCGAGGCCGGCGCCGGCTCCGATGTCGTCGGAATGAAGCTGAAGGCGGAAAAGAGCGGCAACGGCTACCGTCTCAACGGCACCAAGTTCTGGATCACCAACGGCGCCTACGCCGACACCCTTGTCGTCTACGCCAAGACCGGCGAGGGCAGTCGCGGCATCACCGCCTTCCTGATCGAAAAGGACATGGAGGGTTTCTCCCCGGGCCAGAAGATCGACAAGATGGGGATGCGCGGCTCTCCGACCAGCGAGCTGGTGTTCGACGATTGCTTCGTTCCGCCCGAAAACGTACTCGGCGAGGAGAACAAGGGCGTCGAGGTGCTGATGAGCGGCCTCGATTATGAGCGGACGGTGCTCGCCGGGATCCAGATCGGGATCATGCAGGCCTGCCTCGACGTAGTCCTGCCCTACGTTCGCGAGCGCAAGCAGTTCGGGAAACCGATCGGAAGCTTCCAGCTGGTGCAGGCCAAGGTTGCCGACATGTACATCGCGCTCAACAGCGCCCGAGCCTACGCCTATCAGGTCGCCAAGGCCTGCGATGCGGGCAAGACGACGCGCTACGACGCGGCGGGCGCGATCCTGCTGGCGTCGGAAAACGCGTTTCGGGTCGCCGGAGAGGCAGTGCAGGCGCTCGGCGGGGCAGGGTACACCAAGGATTGGCCGGTCGAACGCTACCTGCGCGACGCGAAGCTGCTGGATATCGGCGCCGGAACCAACGAGATCAGGCGGATGCTCATCGGCCGGGAGCTGATCGGAGCCTGATTGTCACCCCGGCCTCCAGCCGGGGCCTGCCTTCCTTCGAAACGACCAAGACAAAGCGGGTCCCGGCTCAAGGCCGGGATGACGAGTTAACCCCAGATCTTCACCCGCTTGTCGGGAGCCAGATACAGCTTCTGTCCTTCCTTGACGCCGAACGCCGGATACCAGGCATCCAGGTTTCGCACCGTCAGCGCGCGGAAGTTGCCGGGCGCGTGTCCGTCGGTGAGAACTCGCTGGCGCAGGGTCGGCTCGCGCATCTTGGTCGCCCAGGCCTGCGCGTAGGCGATGAAGAATCTTTGGTCTCCGGTCAGGCCGTCGATCACCGGAGCCTCCTTGCCGCCAAGCGAGGCCGTGTAAGCGTCATAAGCGGCAGCGAGTCCGGCGACATCGGCGATGTTCTCGCCGAGCGTCAGCTTTCCGTTCACGTGCAGGCCCGGAAGCGCTTCGTAGGCGTCGTACTGCTTCGCAAGCGCGTCGCCCGCGGCCGTGAAACGCTTGAAGTCTTCCGGAGTCCACCAGTTCCTGAGCTTGCCCGAAGCGTCGAACAGTGCGCCGTTATTATCGAAGCTGTGGCTGATCTCGTGCCCGATCACGGCGCCGATCGCGCCATAGTTGAACGCGGCGTCGGCGTTGGGATCGAAGAAGGGCTTAACCAGGATCGCCGCCGGGAAATTGAGCGCGTTCTGCACCGGCAGGTTGACTGCGTTCACCAGCTGCGGCGGCATCCACCATTCGCTTCGATCCATCGGCTTGCCGATCTTCGCGATCTGGTGCCGGTATTCGAACAGGCGCGCGTTCTTTTCGTTGGCGTAGGCATTGTCGGGCGTGACCGTCAGCGACGAATAATCGCGCCACTGGTCGGGATAGCCCACGCCGACGACGATCGTTTCCACCTTCTTCAGCGCTTCCGCCTTGGTCGACGGCGCCATCCAGTCGATCGCTTTCACCCGGGCAGCGAACGCCGACTTCAGGTTTTCAACCATCTGCTGGATTTCGGTCTTTGCCGATGCCGGGAAGAAGTGCTCGACATAGGCCTTGCCCACCGCATCCTGCAGCGCATTGCTGGTCGCGTTCAGCGCCAGCTTGTCGCGCGTGCGCTGCTCCGGAGTCCCCGACAGCGTCGTTCCATTGAAGGCGAAGCTGGCGTCGCGGAACGCCTTGGGCAGGACGTCGGCATGCTGGTTGAGGGTGTGGAAAGCCAGCCAGTCCTTCCAGTTCTGAAGCGGCTCGGAGCCGACCAGAGCGGCGAGCTTCGGGATCGCGCCCGCATGATAGGCCTCGAACTTCTGGACCGAGCCGAGCTGCGCCGCATTCAACAGCGCACCCCAGTCGATCCCTGGTGCTTTCTTCTCGAGCTCGGCGCGGGACCAGACCTGCGCGCCCTTGGCGAAATCCTCGCTTTCCTCACGCGTGACATGCGCCTTCGCGATCTTGGTCTCGAGGTCCATGATCCGGCCGGCAGCCGCCTGGGCGTCGGGATAGCCCGCGAGCTGCAGGATCTGGCCGATGTAGGTGCGGTACTTGCTCCGGATCTCCGCCATCTTCGGATCGCCGGACAGATAATATTCGCGCTCCGGCAGCCCGATTCCGCCCTGCATCAGATAGGGCAGTTGCTCGCCGGGCGTGTTCAGCCCCTGCGTCACGAAGATGCCGAAAAGGTTCTCGGTCTGGAAATTGGTGGCGTTCAGCGGGTCGGTGTCGGCACGAAGCGTGCCACCGATCGCGGCGCTGAGCTGCTTCTTGTCTGCGATCCCCGCAATTACATCCAGATCGGCTTTCGCAGGGGCGAGGCCGGCGCGATCGATCGCATCGGTGTTGACGTAGGCATTGTAGTAATTGGCGATCCGGCCCTCGTCCGTGTTGCCAGCCGCCTTCGCTTTCAAAATCTCGTCGAACAGCGCCTTGGTGTTCTTCTCGCGAAGCTGGTCGGCGATGTAGAAGCCGCCGATGCTCGACCGGTCCGCCGGTATTTCAGCCGTCTTCATCCAGCCGCCGTCAGCGTAAGAATAGAAATCGTCCCCGGGCGCGACCGACGTGTCCATCCAGCTCGTCTGGATTCCGGCCTCGGTGCCTTTCGGCTGTTCTTGCGTCGTGTTGCTGGACGGGCTTGCACCGCACGCGGATAGAGCGAGCGCGGAAACGAAGAGCAGAAGCGGCGATTTCCTCATGGCGACCTTTCGATGCTGTGTGCTTGTGCAACGGCTGCCGCACCGGCTAGGCGGGCGGCAGGGCAATTTCTACGAACGGACACGCACGACCGGATGAGCGCGCCTCAGATCGAATCCAAAATCGTTGCGGACGACGAACAGTTCCGTGCGCGTGACGAGCATAACCGCGCGCTCGCCGCGAAGTTGCGTGCCGATGTTGCCGAAGCGGCGAAGGGCGGGTCCGAAAAACACCGCAAGCGCCACGTGGAGCGCGGGAAGCTTCTGCCCCGCGACCGCGTCGAGCGGTTGCTCGATCCCGGCTCTCCATTTCTCGAGATCGGGCAGCTCGCCGCCTGCGACATGTACGAAGGCGAGGTTCCGGGCGCCGGAATGATTGCTGGGATCGGGCGAGTGTCCAGCCGCCAGGTGATGATCGTCTGCAATGACGCGACGGTGAAGGGCGGGACCTATTATCCGCTGACCGTCAAGAAGCACCTCCGCGCCCAGGAAATTGCGCAGGAGAACCGGCTTCCCTGCATCTATCTTGTCGACAGCGGCGGAGCGAACCTGCCCTACCAGGCGGACGTCTTTCCCGACCGCGATCACTTCGGACGGATTTTCTACAACCAGGCGCAGATGAGCGCGAAGGGCATCGCCCAGATCGCCTGCGTGATGGGAAGCTGCACAGCGGGCGGCGCCTATGTCCCGGCGATGAGCGACGAAAGCGTCATCGTGAAGGAGCAGGGCACGATCTTCCTCGGCGGGCCGCCGCTGGTGAAGGCGGCGACCGGCGAGGTCATCAGCGCCGAGGATCTGGGCGGGGGCGACCTCCATGCCCGCAAGAGCGGAGTCGTCGATCACCTCGCTGAGAATGACGAGCATGCGCTGACCATCGTCCGCGACATCGTTTCGACGCTTCAGCCCGAGGGCGGGGCGGGGCTCGAATTGCGGGAGCCGCGGCCGCCCAAATATTCACCGGAAGAGCTGTACGGGATCATCCCGCGGGATGTCCGCTCGCCCTATGATGTGCACGAGGTGATCGCCCGGATCGTCGACGGGAGCGAGTTCCAGCCGTTCAAGCCGCTGTATGGCTCGACGCTCGTCTGCGGTTTCGCGCACATCTGGGGAATGCCGGTCGCGATCCTCGCCAATAACGGCATCCTGTTCAGCGAGAGCGCGCAAAAGGGCGCGCACTTCATCGAGCTCGCCGCGATGCGGAAGACTCCGCTGCTGTTCCTCCAGAACATCGCCGGCTTCATGGTCGGCGGAAAATATGAGGCGGA
>JBDZVP010000141.1:0-2828 GCA_040255765.1 Sphingomonadales bacterium
ATCTGCTTCGGGGCGGCCCTGCTGATCTGGTTCGCGAGCAGCCACCGCGTCGCGGATTCTGCGCTGCTCTGGTTCGACGCCGCCGGAATCGCTTCCTACGCGACCTATGGAGCGGCGAAGGCGCTGGGGTTCGGGGTAGCACCCCTGCCGGCCTTCGCGATGGGCGTTCTCACCGCCTGCGCCGGCGGAATCATCCGCGACGTGCTTGCCGGCCAGCCCTCCATCCTGATGCGGCCGGAGCTTTACGTGACCGCCGCGGCGCTGTCCGCCGGCCTCTTCGTAATCCTGGCGTTGCTCGGCTTTTCGGGATGGGGCGCCGTCATCGCCGCCGTGCTCGCGGGGTTCGCCCTTCGCGCGATGGCGATCCACCGCGGCTGGTCGATCCCCGCCTACCGTGGTTAGATAGGTAATGCTCCCGTTTCCACCTCATGCGACGCGTGTCGCCGAAGTCGCGGATATCATCCAGTTGGCGCTTGGGCCGGTCTTCCTGCTGGCCGGAATCGGAGCCTTCCTCAACGTCTGCACCGGCCGGTTGTCGCGGATTGTCGACCGGGCGCGGCAGGTCGAGCCCTTGCTTCTGAAGAGCCGGGGGTCCGAGCACGACCGCTATCTTCGCGAAATTCGCGTGCTCGACCGCCGCATGGCGCTGGTCGGCCGTGCAATCTGGCTTGCCGTGTTCGCCGCGATGCTGATCTGCCTGGTCGTCGTACTGCTGTTCGCGGGGACTCTCGTCCGTGGTCACTTCGGCACCGCGATCGCCTTGCTGTTCATCGCTTGCATGGTGCTTCTTGGGATCGGATTCGCGATTTTCCTCGTCGAAACCCAGGTTGGATCGCGCGCCGTACGCGTGCGCCATGCGCTTCTCGAGCATGAGGCCGAAGAGCAGCCCTGAGGCTCGACAGCCGCCCGCGCCGTCCCTATCGCCCAAAGCAAATCCAACAGGAGTTTTTCGCGTGAGCAGTGACGTCCAGGGTTCGCACGTCCTCGACCGGGTTCTCGTCCTCGAAATGGTTCGAGTGACCGAGGCCGCGGCAATCGCAGCATCGGAGTGGATCGGCCGGGGCGACAATGATTCCGCCGACGCCGCGGCGGTCGAAGCGATGCGGACCGAACTCAACAAGCTGCCGATGGACGGCACCGTCGTCATCGGCGAGGGCGAGCGCGACGAAGCGCCGATGCTCTATATCGGCGAGAAGGTCGGCTCGTCGAAGGACTGCGGACCAAAGATCGACATCGCGCTCGACCCGCTGGAGGGCACCAGCCTGACCGCGAAGGCCGGCCCGAACGCGCTTGCGGTGCTCGCGATCGCGGAGAGCGGGTGCCTCCTTAACGCTCCGGACGTCTACATGCAGAAGCTGGCGATCGGCCCCGGATACGCCGAGGACACCGTCAGCCTCGACAGGTCGCCGGCCGAGAACGTCCGCTCGCTCGCCAGGGCGAAGGGCGTCGAGCCGAAGGACATCATCGCCTGCGTTCTCGAAAGGTCTCGACACGACGCCATCATCGCCGAGCTTCGCGAGGTGGGCTGCGGAATCAAGCTCATCCCCGACGGCGACGTCGCGGGCGTCATGGCGACCGCCGATCCGGACACCGATATCGACATCTACATGGGAAGCGGCGGCGCTCCAGAAGGGGTTCTCGCGGCGGCAGCGCTTCGCTGCGTCGGCGGGCAGATTTTCGGCCGCCTCCTGTTCCGCAACGACGATGAGGTCGGTCGGGCCCACGGCTGGGGCATCGACGATCTCGATCGCGTCTACTCGGTCACGGACATGGCCAAGGGCGACTGCATCTTCGCGGCAACGGGCGTCACGCACGGCTCGCTGCTGAAGGGCGTCAGCCGGCGCAAGGACTGCATGACGACGGAAAGTCTCGTCATGCGCGCAAGCTCGGGCACCGTCCGCCGGGTGTTCACCGAACATTACAAGCACGGAAGCCGCCGCAGCCTCTAGCGCCCGGCGGAGGTTGGCGTAGAATCAGCGGGTGGGATTCGCACTCAACGTCGAAAAATCGGTGAGCGGACAGCCGTGGAAGTGGCGCTCGGCCGTCGAGCCGGGTGTGGGCATGGACTCGCTCGTCGACGAGCTTTTGATGGCGCGCGGAGTAGGGCGCGACGACCTCGCCCGCCATCGCGACCCGCGGATCCGCGACTTCCTTCCTGACCCCTCGGTGTTCCAGGACATGGACAAGGGCGCGAAACGCCTTGCCGACGCGGTCGCGGGAGGCGAGACCATCGCGATCTTCGGCGACTATGACGTCGACGGAGCGACGAGCGCGGCGCTGCTGACGCTGTTGCTGAGGCGCCTGGGAGCGGAACCGATCGTCTACATCCCCGACCGGCTGATGGAGGGCTACGGGCCTTCTGGCGCAGCGCTCGTGGAGCTGAAAGGCCGCGGCGCCTCGCTCGCGGTGACCGTCGATTGCGGAGCGCAGGCGTTCGACGCCCTGGAGGAAGCGAACGCTGCCGGCCTCGATGTCATCGTCGTCGATCACCACCAGTGCGCGACGCTGCTCCCGGTCGCTTTCGCGCTGATCAATCCCAACCGGCTCGACGAGGGCGAGATGGGCGCTGCCCATGGCCACGTCGCAGCGGTGGGAATGGCCTTCCTGTTGGGCGTGGCTTTGCTCCGGGAGCTTCGGAATCGTGGCTTCTTCGCTGAACGTGAAGAACCGAAAATTCTCGACCTTCTGGATCTTGTCGCGCTGGGAACGGTCGCCGATGTCGCAAAGCTCAGCGGCCTCAATCGGGCCTTCGTCACCCAGGGCCTCAAGGTCATGGCGGCGCGGGAAAACATCGGGCTCGTCGCACTCGCCGAAGCAGCGCGGCTGGT
>JBDZVP010000049.1:0-15243 GCA_040255765.1 Sphingomonadales bacterium
CTTAACGAACGATAACCCTCTGTCCTTGGCCGAAGGGTCCATTCTGACGTAAGTTGTCCCTGACTCGGTCATCGGGACGGGGCAGTGTTCAGCGTGGAAAGGAAAGCTCGGGTGCCGAATCCCGCGCTCAGGGACGATTATCCGGACGAGATCGAGACCCAGGTCTCCGATCGCGTGGCGAAGCTGAATCCCGGCCAGCTCGAATGCCTGCAACTCGTCGCGCAGCACCTGTCATCGAAGGAAATCGCGGTCGAGCTCGGAATCTCGCCGCACACCGTGGACCAGAGGATCCGCCAGGCGCTCCACATCCTGGAGGTTCCGCGACGGAGCCAGGCCGCGCGCATCGTCGCTCAGTACGGCGAGCCATATCAACGATTGATACATCAACCGCCGTACATTGAGCCGGAAGGCCCCGGGAGCCACCAAGAGGGCGCGATCAGCAATCAGATTCGGCACGCTGGTCGCGCAGGGGAGGTTCGGGCTTCCGACGACTTTACCGAGCATAAGCCGGCGATCCGGCCTTCCCTGCAACTGCCGTTCGCAACGAGGAGCCACCCCCGGAATGAGATGAGTGTCGGGCTCCGGCTGCTCTGGATCGTGATCATCGCGACAGGAGCTGCATTTTCCGCCGGCATGTATCTCGCCGGCCTGGAGAGCCTCGCAAGACTGCTGAAAAGCTAGGCCGAACCGACCCTAATCGAGATCCGGACAAGAGAAACTCCGCGAAGCTGCGCTTCGCGGAGAAGGAGCAATCATGCGCAAGCAAATCATTCGGGATGCGGCTTACGAAGTCGCCACCCAGGTCCGGGCCGTCGAGGAGACGATCGACACCGCGCTCAACGAGATCGCGGAGCTGCAGGCGCGGATCATGCACGCCAACTCGGTCGCCGGAGTCGGCTTTGGAGTGATTCACCCGACGCTCGAGAAACTTGGCACCGCCGTAACCGGCCTCATTGAGACCCGCGGTGCGATCGTCGGCTGCCACGCGGCGCTCGCCGACGCGAAGGCGAATGTGCCAGGACTTCGAACCGTGAGCTGGGGCGACGGCGAGGATTGTCCGCCCAACACCGCCAGCGCCGACCTCCGAATCGTCGCCTAGGCGAGGTTTGACCGGGCCGCAGCGATGTGGTCCGGTCTCCTACCCATGCTTCCCAAGCAAATCTTCTGGGCCATCGTCGTCCTCATCTGCGCCTACGCCTGGCTTCGCGGGCGAAGCGAGGAGCGGATTGCGGCGACCATCTGCCTTCTCGCTACGATTGCGACGCACTTCCTGATTTCCCCGCTTCATGAGCGCTACACCGGAGTCGAGACCGGACTCCTGCTGATCGACCTGGGCGTTCTTGCCGGTTTTGTGGCGATTGCGCTGGTTTCCAGCCGATTCTGGCCCCTGTGGGCCGCTGGCTTCCAGCTTACGGTCAGCATGTCTCACGTGATGAAAGCGGTCGATCTCGATCTGCTTCCCAAGGCCTATGCGGCCGCTGCCGTATTCTGGAGCTATCCGATCCTGCTGGTGATCGTCGTCGGAACCTGGCGAACGAACCGGCGCGCTCCCCAGCGCCTGTCTTAGCGGGGGCTTGCGTCACCTCCTCCCCGCCCGCATTGAGCGGGCGCAATGGCGCGCAAGAAATCGCATCATCAACACGGAACTCCGAAGCGTCCGCGTCTGTGGGGACGCCATGCCGTCGCTGCTGCGCTCGACAACCCGCGCCGCACCGTCACCAAGGCATGGGCGACGCGCGAGGCGGCGGAGTTCATGCAATTCCCCAAGGAGGTTGCGGTCACCCTTGCCGATGTCGCCGATCTTGGCCGACTCGTTCCCGGCGACGCTCCGCACCAGGGCGTGGTGGTTGAGGTCGAGCCACTGGAGGATGTCTGGCTCGACGAAATCCTCGCCGGAGCGCCGGACGAGGCGGTCCTGCTGGTTCTGGACCAGGTCACGGACCCGCATAACGTCGGCGCGATCCTGCGATCGGCCGCTGCGTTCGGAGCGATCGGGATCGTAACCCAGGACCGCCATTCGCCACCCGAAAGCGGGGCCCTTGCAAAGGCCGCGTCGGGTGCGCTCGAGACCGTGAAGTGGATACGGACCGTCAACCTTGCCCGGGCGCTCGGCGACATCGCCGAGGCGGGATTTTGGCGCATCGGGCTCACCGGCGACGCGGACGCGACCCTCAAAGATGCGCTCGGCCCGAAGCGCGTGGCGCTGGTGCTCGGGGCGGAGGGGCCTGGCCTGAGGCCGAACACCCGCGAGCATTGCGATTCGCTCGCGCGGCTTCCGATTACCGGCGCGGTCGAAAGCCTGAACGTGTCCAACGCCGCCGCGGTGGCGCTCTATGCGGCAACGGCTCGCTGATGGTCCGCACCGCAGACAGCATTCGCGCCGCGGTCGAAGCTCTGGCCGATCGCGAGGAGGCCTTCGCCGGAGTGGTCGAGAAATTCGGAATCCCGGAGCCTCGCCGAAGCGAGCCTGGAGCGCATACGCTGCTTCGGACCATCGTCGGGCAGCAGGTCAGCGTCGCGGCAGCCCGTTCGATGTGGGCAAAGCTCGAGGCTGCGTTCGGATCACCGCCGGACCTGACGATGCTTCTGGCCGCGAGCGACGAGGACCTTCGCGCCGCCGGAATTTCACGCCAGAAAGCGGGGTATATCCGAAGCCTCGCCGAGCTTGTCCTGTCGGGCGATCTCGATCTCGACGCCTTGCCGGGCGACAATGAGGAAGCGATCGAGCTTCTGACCAGGATCAAGGGAATCGGCCGCTGGTCGGCGGAGATTTACCTGCTGTTCGCCGAAGGCCGGCCGGACGTTTGGCCCGCCGGCGACCTGGCCGTTCAGATCGAAATCGGGCGCCTTCTCGGCCTTAAGGACAAGCCAAGCGAAAAGCATTTGCGGGAGATAGCGGAAGCCTGGCGGCCGCATCGCGGGGCAGCGGCAATCCTTGCCTGGCATAGCTACAACAGCGCCGTCCTGTAGGGCTTACGTCCGAACCTTCAGCTGATGTTCGCGAGCATCGAGGCCGCGGAAGATTCGCGGACCCAGGTCGAGCCGGAACGGCGCCAGCTTCTCGCCCTTGGCACCTTTGCCGACGAGATAGCTCGCGGAGGTCTGGCCCTCGGTCCCGTTCCATCGGTAGAGCGCGTTGAAAGCGATCATCGGAACGAACAGCGGCCTGCCCTCGATTTCGATCGGCCGGACCTGGTCGCGTGCCATGAACACGGCGGTCTCGACGGTGATCCGCTGCATCGGCGGAATCGCCGGGATCCGGTCGCCCTTCCCCACCGGATTGTCGAAGAATAGCTGGATTTGCTGATCCTGAGCCGGTCCGGCGTTAAACAGCGATGCTTCCAACAAGACGTCCCGCGCCACTACCGTCCCCGAGTTCAGCACCGAAAGCTCGAACGCGACGGCCGCGCGATTGTCGTCGACGACGGCGCGATCCGGCCTGAATTCGATCTCCAGCCAGGGGCGAAGCTGCGTGCGGACAACGCCCGGAGGTGCCACGGGCGGGGCGGGGGCGGCTTTGGGCTCCGCGGGGGCGCGCGGTTGGGCCGGTGGCGGCGGAGCCGGCCGAGGCGGAGCTTCGGGGGCAAGATCGAAACCGCTCGCCCCGGCGTAACTCTCGCGGTTGCGGCCGCGGAAAAAGTAGAGCCAGGCGGCAGCGCCAGAGGCGACGAGCGCGGCGATAAGCCAGGGGAGCATTGGCACGCCCTGTGCCGGTGCCGCCGGACTTGCCGCGGGAGCGGCGGGCAGCCTCTCCGCAGGCGAAGCAGGCGCGTCCGTGACCGGCGCCGGAGATGGTAGCGCGGCATTGGGCCGAAGGTCGGGCGATGTCCTCGAGGGCTCAGCCCTGGTGACCGCCGGGGCCTGCCGCTCGGACTCGGACCGCTTTGGTGCCGGAGCCGGACTCGTTGCCTTGGGAGGCGCCGCGACAGGCTTCGTCTGCGCAGGAGCCGGAACCTGCGCCGGCGCAGCACGCGTCACCGTGCCGTTCAGCGAGAAATTGCTGAGCTGGGGCGGCCCGATAACCGCGCCTTCAGCTGGTGCGCTTTGCGGTTGGTTCGCGGCGTCCTGGGCAAGCGCCGGCACCGCTGCCAACAGGCAGGCCGAAGCCGCGACTATGATCCGCAAGCGCGCCGTCATGATCCCCAGGCGATTGATTGAAATAGGCCTTTTCCCGCCGGCGGCTCCATGCCGCCGCTCGCGCCCTACTTCAAGCACAGCTTACATTAACGGGCGTCGACCAGCACCAGTTCGGCGTCTTCGCCGGCTTCGATCTCGACACGGCTCTCGCCAGTGATCGCTACGCCGTCGCGCGGGCCTGCCTGCTTCCCGTTCACGCGAACCTTGCCGCTGGAGACGAGGTAAAGGTGCCGCGCGGGGTCGGCATCGTAAGCGATGCTGCTTCCCGCCTTGACGGTCGCTCCGAGCACCTTGGCATCCGCGTTGATGGTCAGTGCGCCATCGTCGGCATTGCCGCTGGCCAGAACCTGGAACGATCCCTCGCGCGCTTCCTTCGGGAAGGGCATCGCGCCCCATCCCGGCTCCGCGCCCGGTTTGTCGGTCTCGATCCAGATCTGGAACAGGGTCGTCGCTTCGCCTTCCAGGTTATACTCGGCATGGGTGACGCCCGTTCCGGCGCTCATCACCTGGACGTCGCCGGCGGCGGTCCGGCCCTTGTTGCCCATCGAATCCTGGTGCGTGATCGCGCCGGTTCGAACATAGGTCACGATTTCCATGTCGCGATGCGGGTGCGGCGGAAAGCCGCTCTTCGCGCCGATCGTGTCGTCGTTCCAGACGCGGATCCGGCCCCAGCCCATCCGCTCCGGGTCGTGATAGCTCGCGAAGGAAAAATGATGGTGGGCGTCGAGCCAGCCGTGATTGGCGTGGCCGAGGCTGTCGAAGGGGCGAATGTCGATCATGAACCCAAGGTGGCAACCGGCCTGTTTCGTTCAAGTGTCAATGGTGTGACCTGAGCCCGACGAGCGCCCGGATGCCTTCGACCAACAGCGGTTGCGGGCTGAAGCCGAGTGGCTATCGTTGCCGCAGACTCACCGAAAGGACCGACCATGGACCGCCGTCAATTCCTCTCGTCCGCGACAGCGGCCGCTGCAATCCCGCTCGCAGCTTCCGCATTTCCGGCCAAAGCCTTCGCCGCCGTCCAGGCAGGCTCGGGCGCGGGCGATGCGGCCCTCAACGCGGCCTTCGACAAGATTTTCATGGAGACGATGAAGGACAATCCGGGCTTCGCGACGTCGCTTGGCCTCGACAAGGGCGATCTTGCCTACCTTCGCTCGACCTTCGATCCCAAGCCCTACGATCAGGCTCGCCGCGAGGATGTCGCGCACACGCAGGCAGCGCTTGCGCTGCTTCGGCCGATCGATCCGGCAACGCTCAGCCAGCCGGCGGCGCTCAACCGCGAGATCGTCCTGTACGGCCTCGAACAGAATCTCGTCGCTTATCCGAAATTCGGGATCAGCAGCGTCCAGAACCCTTATGACATCACCCAGCAGGACGGCATTTATTTCGGGATTCCCGACTTCCTGAACAGCACGCATCCGGTGGAGAATGCCGCGGACGCCGAGGCTTATCTGTCCCGCCTCTCCGAATTCGCGAAGCTTCTCGACTACGAAACCGAGGACCAGCGCGCCCAGGCGGCTCGCGGCTATCTTGCTCCGGCCTGGTCGCTCGACCTTGCGCTCGGCCAGATCGGCAAGCTGCGCAACCAGCCGGCCGCGAGCAACGGCCTCGTCACCTCCCTCGCCGACCGCGCAAAGGCGAAGAACATCGCGGGCGACTGGGCCGCGCGCGCGACCAAGATCGTCGAAAGCGAGGTATACCCCGCCCTCGACCGGCAGGTCGCGATGCTCAACCAGCTCAAGCCGACAACCCGGCCCGGCGACGGCGCGACCCGGCTCCCCGATGGCGAAGCGCTTTATGCGGCCGCTCTGGCCGAGGCGACGACCACCTCGATGACTCCCGGCGAGGTTCACAAACTCGGGCTCGAACAGGTCGCGGAATATACCGCAAAGCTGGACGCTTTGCTGAAGACCGCGGGCTTCACCAAGGGCACCGTCGGTGAACGTCTCGCCGCGCTCAATGCGGATCCAGCGCAGCTCTACGCCGACACCGACGCCGGCCGCGCGGAACTGCTTGCAAGCCTCAATGCCAATGTGAAGGAGATGATGGGGCTGCTTCCAAAAGCGTTCGCGACGATCCCTGACCAGCCGCTCGAAATCCGGCGCGTGCCCGTCGAAATCCAGGACGGCGCCCCCAACGGCTATTACAATACCGCCTCGCTGGATGGCTCACGGCCGGCGATCTACTGGATCAACCTCAAGTCGACCCACGACTGGCCGAAATATTCGCTGCCCTCGCTCACCTATCACGAGGGCGTTCCCGGCCATCATTTGCAGCTGAGCCTGACCCAGAAATCGGCCGACATCCCGATGCTTCGCAAGATCAGCTTCTACAACAGCTATATCGAAGGCTGGGCGCTCTACGCGGAGCAGCTGTCGGACGAGATCGGCGGCTATGACGGGATCGAGCGCGCCGGCTATCTCCAGTCGTTCCTGTTTCGCGCGACACGGCTGGTGGTCGACACCGGCCTCAACGCGAAGGGATGGAGCCGCGAGAAAGCGGTCGATTACATGGTCGCGACCACCGGCTTCCCGCGCCCGCGAGTCCAGCGCGAGATCGAGCGCTACTGCTGCTCGATCGGCCAGGCCTGCAGCTACAAGATCGGGCACCTTGCGTGGCTCCGCGCCCGCGAGAAAGCAAAGGCGATCCTCGGCGACAAGTTCGACATCAAGCAGTTCCATGAGGTGCTCAAGGACGGCGCGATGCCGCTCACCATCCTCGAGCGGCGGGTCGAAGCGAGGGCTCGCGAACGCCTCGCCTGACGTCTTGCGCCCGATCCGGCACCTTGCGCGTTAGCCTCATGGGCCGACGCGGAAGGAGCAATGGACCCTAGGACCCTCCAGGAAGTGCAGTCGGAGGTGATTGCGTTGGAGTCGGTTCTGATTGCCGTCTTCAGGCGCCTCGCCAAGGCCGACATGCGAACGGCAAGGCTGCTCTGCGATTCCTTCGACGAGGCGGAGACGGTAATGTCGGGCCTCGCCGTCAAGCACGGGCTCGAAGAAGTGCTCGACACGACGACGGCCGCAATTGGAATCGTCGAGGAGCTGAGGAGGGCGGTCGTCCCGTTCCACGTCAGGAGCGGCCAATAGGCCGGTCACCCCTTCTGCATCTGCAGGTTCATCATATCCGGCATCGGACCCATGTTGGTGTTCATGTGACCCATGATCCAGATTGTCCCGATCATCACCAGGAAGACGATCAGTACGCCAAATGCCAGCGCCAAAACGTTGTTGGTGTTGTCGGGACCGCTGGTGATGTGGAGGAAGAAGACGAGGTGAACGCCCATCTGGGCGATCGCGAGCACGACCAGTCCCATGGCGACACCGGGGCCCCAGATTGCCGAAGTCGAGGCGACCCAAAAGGACACGCCGGTCAACAATAGAGCCAACCCAAGGCCGATCACGTAACTGAGCGTTTCGCTCATCAGGCTGTCGTGGGGTGCGCCCGGTGCGACGTCCGTCAGCTCTTCGCGCTCATGCTCGCTCATGGAAGCGTTCCCATCAGATAGACGATCGTGAAAATGGCCACCCAGATGATGTCGAGGGCGTGCCAGAAGATGCTGAGGCACATCATCCGCCGCATGATGTGCGGCTGAAAGCCCTTGGCCCAGAATTGCGCCATCATCGTCCCGATCCACAGCAGGCCGGCCGTCACGTGCGCGCCATGGCAGCCGACGAGCGTGAAGAAGGCGGAGAGGAAAGCGCTGCGCTGCGGTCCCGCGCCCTCCCCTATCATCATCGCAAACTCGTAAAGCTCGATCCCGAGGAAGATCGCGCCGAGGAGCCCGGTGACGAGCAGCCAGATTTGCGTCCAGATGAGATTGCGACGCCTCGCGGCGATCATCGCCAGGCCGCAAACGAAGCTCGAAAAGAGCAGCGCAAGCGTCTCGATGGCCACCAGCGTACGGTCGAACAACTCGTTGGACGTCGGCCCGCCGTCGGTTGCGTGGGCAAGCGTCGCGTAGGTCGCGAAAAGTGCCGAGAACAGCACCATGTCGCTGAGGACGAACAGCCAGAAGCCGTAGGGGACGACGATCGATTTCGATTCGGGGCCGCGATGGCCCAGCCCGGTATCTTCGGAGGCGCCGTGGGTCAGGCCGACCGCGGGAGTTTCAACGCTCGTCATGCCGGCCTCGGCCATGTCTGGATCTGCTCTTTGCGGATCCGTCGGCGTTCGCGCTCCAGCCGCGCAACTTCGTCGGCGGGAATGACATGCTCGTGCTCGTCGCGCCAGGCATACCAGACCAGGACGGCGAACGCGCCGATAAGACCGAGGATCGCAAGCCACCAGATGTACCAGATCACCGCGAAGCCGCAGAGCGAGGCGAAGAAGGCCACGATCACGCCGGTAGGTGTGTTCACCGGCATTTCGATCGCCTGGTAATCGGGTTCCTCGATCAGTTTCTCTTCGCGCAGCGCCGTCTGCTTGCGGGTCCAGTACGCCTCCTCGCCATGCACGTCAGGAAGGACCGCGAAGTTGAAATGCGGCGGCGGCGAAAGCGTCAGCCACTCCAGAGTGCGGCCGTCCCACGGGTCGCCGGTCGTATCCCGCCGGCGGTCACGTGTCCTGATCGAATAGAGAAGTTGCACGACCGTCAGGACGATTCCTAGGCCGATCAGCAAAGCGCCGACGAAGGCGAGGTCGAGCCACGGCTGCCAGCTGGGATCGGCAATGTGCTGAAGGCGCCGCGTTCCGCCCCAGAAGCCGAGCACGTAGAGCGGCATGAAGGCGAGATGAAAACCGATGAACCAGCACCAGAAGATCATTTTGCCCAGGCGCTCGTCGAGCGTGAAGCCGAAAGCCTTGGGGAACCAGTAGGTGTAACCGGCCATGATCGCGAACACGACGCCGCCGATGATCACCTGGTGGAAGTGGGCGATCAGGAACAGGCTGTTGTGAACGAGGAAGTCGACCGGCGGCATCGCGAGCAGCACGCCGGTCAGGCCGCCAATTACGAAGGTCAGCATGAAGCCGATCGTCCAGTACATCGGGACGTTGAAGCGCACACGGCCGCCGTACATCGTGAACAGCCAGTTGAAGATCTTCACGCCGGTCGGAACGGCGATGATCATGCTTGCGATTCCGAAGATGGCGTTGACGTCGGCGCCGGCGCCCATGGTGAAGAAATGGTGCAGCCAGACGCAGAAGGAAATGATGCAGATGGCCAGCGTCGCGAAGACCATCGAGCGATAGCCGAACAGCGGCTTGCCCGAGAAAGTCGAGACGACCTCCGAATAGATTCCGAACGCGGGCAGGATCAGGATGTAGACTTCCGGATGCCCCCAGACCCAGATCAGGTTCATGTAGAGCATCGAGTTGCCGCCGCCGTCGTTCGTGAAGAAGTGGAAGCCGAGGTAGCGGTCGAGCATCAGCATCGCGTAGGTCGCGGTGAGTACCGGGAACGCGGCGAGGATCAGCAGGTTCGACGCGAGCGTGGTCCAGCAGAACACCGGCATCCGCAGATAGCTCATTCCCGGCGCCCGGGTTTTCAGGATAGTGGTGACGAAGTTGACCGCCGTCAGCACGGTCCCGACACCGGCGATCTGCAGCGCCACGAGGTAGTAATCGACGCCCACCCCGGGCGAGAATTGCTGCTCGCTTAGCGGCGGGAAGCCGAGCCAGCCGGTACGCGCATATTCGCCGATAAACAGGCTGAGATTGGTCAGCAGCACGCCGGAAGCCGTCAGCCAGAAGCTGACATTGTTCATCGTCGGAAAGGCGACGTCGCGCACCCCGAGCTGTAGCGGCACGACGAAATTCATGAATGAGATCACCAGCGGCATGGCGACGAAGAAAATCATGATCGTGCCGTGCGCGGTGAAAATCTGGTTGTAATGCTCGGGCGGAAGATAGCCCTGCGACGAGCCGACCGCGATCATCTGCTGGGCGCGCATCATGATGGCATCGGCGAAGCCGCGGACCAGCATCACCAGCCCGAGCACGAAATACATGATTCCGATGCGCTTGTGGTCGGTGGACGTGATGTACTCGTTCCACAGATAGGGCCACCAGCCCTTCACCGTCACCCAGACGACGGCGGCGGCGATGGCCGCGATCACCACGAGCGAGGTGATCAGCGGGATCGGCTGGGTCAGGGGAATTGCTTCCCAGGTGAGTCTACCGAACATTCAGGTGCCCCGCTGGCGGTTGCGGCGACACATGCTGCGCCGCTGGCGTTGTATTGGGAGAAATCGGCTGCGGTAACTTGTTCGCGACGACGGCCTCGAAAAGCCTGGGATCGACGTTGCCGTAGACGAACGGCTTCACGTAGCTGCTCGGCTTTTGCAGCTGGTCATAGGCCGCAACGTCGAGCTGCGGTCCACTCCGGGCATTCGCGGCCCAGGCAGCGAATTGTTGCGGCGGGACTGAATGAACCTTGAAATTCATCCCCGGAAATCCGTCCCCGCTGAAATGCGCCGATAATCCGTCGAACACGCCTTCGCGGTCGGCTTGCAGGTTCAGCTGCGTCGTCATTCGCGGCATCGTGTAGATCATCGTCCCCATTTGCGGGACGAAGAAGACGTTCCAGACCGTGGCCGAAGTCAGCGTGAAATGGACTGGCGACCCTGCCGGAACGACGAGCTGGTTGACCGTGGCGATGTGCTGGTCGGGGTAAATGAACAGCCATTTCCAGTCGAGCGAGACGACCTGCACTTCGACCGGCTTCGATTTCGACGGGAGAGGTTTGTAGGGGTCGAGATCGTGGCTTCCGATCCAGGCGATGCCCCCGAGCAGAAGGACGGTGAGCGCCGGGATCGACCAGACGACGAGCTCGATCGCGCCCGAATATTCCCAGTCGGGACGATATTTGGCTTTCTTGTTTCCGGAGCGAAACCACCAGGCGACGGCCACCGTGGCGATCATCGTCGGGATGATGATCGCAAGCATGATCGCCGTCGAATTGATGAGGATCGTCTTTTCCGCCGCGCCCACCGGACCGGCAGGGTCGAGGACTCCGCGGTTGCAGCCGGACGTCGCAACAATCAGGAGAGTGGCGCCGAAGCGTCGAAGGGTTCCGGAATGAATTCCGGCGCGCATCAGATCGCCAGCACAACCATAAAGTTCAAAAGCCCCCGTCCGCTAGGTTGGACAGCCACAGGCCAGACAAACGCGGCACGGCATCAGTTCCACGATTGCCGGCGATTCGCAACACCCCGATTGTCAGCGGGACAGACTCTCCGCCATCGCGGCGACCTCGAGCCACCGCTCCTCGGCCCTGTGTTTTTCGGCACGAAGCCTTGCGACCTCCTCCGTAACGGCATGGAAGCGATCCGGATCGCGTGCATAAAGATCCGGATCGTGAAGCACTTGCTCCGCCTTGGCGATCTCGGCTTCGATGCGCTCTATCTCCTCCGGCAGCCGATCGAGGTCGCGCTGATCCTTGTAGGTGAGTTTGCGAGGAACGGCTGTTCCCTGGTGGCGAGCGTCGGCGGAGCCGACCGAGGGGGCATTCCCCCTCCGGCGCTTCGAGCCACCTCCCGCAAGCGGGGAGGAGCTCGCCCGCCTCTTTTCCCAATCGTCATAGCCACCGGCGACGATGTCGACCTTGCCAGACCCGTCGAGGCCCAGCGTCACCGTCACCGTCCGGTCGAGGAAATCGCGGTCGTGGCTGACGATGAGCACAGTGCCTTCGTAATCGGCGATCACTTCCTGGAGCAGGTCGAGCGTTTCGAGGTCGAGGTCGTTGGTCGGCTCGTCGAGCACCAGCAGATTGGCTTCGCGCGCGAACTCTCGAGCAAGCAGCAACCGCGATCGCTCCCCGCCCGATAATGAACCGACGGAAGCGTCCGCGATCGCCGGATCGAACAGGAATTCCTTCAGGTAGCCCTTGATGTGCTTCTTGTGCCCGCGAACCTCGATCCAGTCGCCGCCATTCGCCAGGACATCCTTCACGCGCTTGTCCGGCTCCATCAGCTTGCGCTGCTGGTCGATGACGATCCCGGATAGGGTTTTCGCGCGCGTAACAGTGCCGCTGTCGGGCTCGATTTCTCCGGTGAGCAGCTTGAGAAGGGTGGTCTTTCCTGCCCCGTTCGGGCCGACAAGCCCGATCCGGTCGCCGCGCTGGATCCGAAGCGAGAAATCGCGAACGATGCAGCGGTCGCCGAAACTCTTGCTCACATGATCGGCGTCGATCACCGCCTTTGACCTGACATCGTCCTTGGCGATCGCAAGCTTTACCGACCCCGGAGCGCCGAGCATCGCCGCCCGCTGTGCCCGCATCTCGTGAAGCTTGGCGAGGCGCCCCTGGTTACGGCGCCGCCGAGCGGTGACTCCGCGCTCGAGCCAGCGAAGCTCGATGGCGAGCTTGGAGTCGAGCTTCTCGGCGGCCCTTGCCTCTTCCTCATAGGCTTTTTCCATCCACGCTTCGAAGCCGCCGAACCCGATTTCCGCGCGCCGCAGATTGCCGCGGTCGAGCCACAGGCAGTTGGTGGTCAGACGCTTCAGGAACGTGCGGTCGTGGCTGATGACGATGAACGCGCCGTTGAAACGCCCGAGCCATTGCTCCAGCCATTCGATCGCTCCGAGATCGAGATGGTTGGTTGGCTCGTCGAGCAGCAGCACATCCGGCGATTGGGCGAATGCCCGGACGATCGCCGCCCGCCGCCGCTCGCCGCCGCTGGCCGTTTTCGCCGGCCTCGCGAGGTCGATGCCGATCCGGTCCGCGATTGCAGCCGCCTCGTGGGCTTCAGGAGCATCCTCGCCGGACAGCACCCAGTCGAGCAAAGTGCCTTCGCTCCCGATCGCCGGATCCTGCTCCAGCAGCACGACCTTGGTTCCAGGAACGATCGTCCGCCGTCCCTCGTCGGGGTCGATAAGGCCTGCAAGGCATTTCAGAAGCGTCGTCTTGCCGGCGCCATTGCGGCCGATCAGGGCCAGCCGGTCCCGCTCTCCGACGTAAATGTCGAGATTGCGGAACAGCCATCCCTCACCCTGGATGAGGCCGAGATTTTCATAGGAAAGAACGGGCGCCGCCATCCGGCCCAGCTAGGGAGCAAGGCGCGCGAAGTCACGCGCAGCAGGGGCTTGTTGCAAGCGTGGTCTTGATTAAAGTCAACTTTTCCGAGGAAAAGCCGCTGCGACTGCACAGGGTTTTTGGGGGGGAGGAATAAATGCCAGCCTATTTGTGGGCCGCTGCCGCGATCGGCGCGGTGTTGAGTTCGAGCGCTCTCGCCGCGGAGCTCCCGAACGAGGCGCCAGAAGGTAAGAGATGGATGAGCTGCTTCATCCGGCTGACGGACACGGACCGCGGCTTCAACCGGCCGATCGCGGTCGGCGGCTATTGGCTGATTGATGTTCCCGACGGGACCCGGAAGGAAACCGAAGACCGTTTGAGGGGCGAATGGCTCGGCGAATATGTCAATCGCATTCCTTCCGAGTTCCCTGGCTTCGTTGCTCAGAAAACAAACGGTGCTGTCTCCGACGCGCGTTGCACGAGCTATGAATCGCGCGGTGAGTGGGCCGCCTTCGTTGCTCATGTGAAGGAGCCCGTTAGCTCGCAAAGCGTCTTCCGCTCCGATTATGTGCCGTCCTTTGCCGAAGCGTGGGTTTCGACCCGCGAGCATGCGCGCGGTTACACCGGGGAAGTCGCATTTTCCGGCAATATCAAGCCGAGCAAGCCGGAAGCGACAAAGCAGCGCATGCCGCCGGCCGAACTAAGCATCGTTCCCTCCGGCAACGCGTCGCCAAGCAAAGCCGACGCCGCGAATGAAGCGGAATTGGCCCGCCGGATGGCCCGCGAACAGCGCGAGGCGGAATTCCAGGCCAAGGTTGCACAGCATGACGCCGCTGTGGCCGATTACGAAGCGAAGGTAGCGGCCCGGGAAGCCGAGCTCGCCCGGCAGAAGGCAAAGCTCGAGGCTGACAAAGAGCAGGCGGCGCAGGCCCGGTCCGATTTTGAGCGGAAGAAGGCCGCGCACGACCTTGAGCTGGCCGAGGCCAATCGCCGCCAGCAGGACTATTTTGCGGCCCAGCGCCGGCATTCGTCATGTCTTGCCGGCGATCGCCAGGCTTGCGCGGACATCGCGGCGGGCAAGCCCGCGCTTCCCGCGAAAACCGCCGATGCGGGCAAGGCGTCGACCGACACGGACGCGACACGATGCGTTTCAGGTCCGGTGGTCGGGCCGAGCGATGTCTGGAAGGACGCCACTGCCGCGACGGTCGTCAACGGCTGCGCGACTGCGATCGATGTCCGCATTTGCCTGCTTCGCGAAGGCGGGTGGAATTGCGGGGTCAACTGGGGGCTAAAGCCCCAGGAGAAATGGGTCTGGTCGTCGTTCAAGGCGAACGGTGAAATCTTCTGGGACGCGCGCGTCGCAGGATCGAACAAGCCGCTTGCGAGCCCCGAGGGAAGCTGAAGCGCGGCCCCATTGGACGAAAGTGGGGATTTTTGGCATCAGTTGGCGCCTGAACAGCGCCAATCGGCCGCATTCATAGGCCATTCAATGCTTTGTGGGTAAATGCCGCAACCAGATTAGCCATGCGCCTGTTTCGCCCCCTTCTCGCGGCCGCGCTTTGCGCGGGCCTTGTTGCCGGACCGGCGCTCGCCGATCCGCCGCGCGACGCGCAACGTGCCTTCCAGGCGACTCGCGACGGCCGTTCCATGCCTCTGCCGAAGATCGAGCGGCGGGTCATGCCGCTGATGCCCGGCGCCGATTACCTGGGCCCGGAATTCAACGGCAAGACGTATCGTCTTAAATTCATGAAGGATGGGCGGGTGATCTGGGTCGACGTCGACGCCGCCACCGGGCAGATCGTCCGTCGTTCGCGCTGACGCTCTTCCTGCCCGCATTGACATTTCGTTCTACCATCCCAGCTTGCTGTAAGTAATTTCGGACAAGCAACCGTTCAGCTTTGCGCGTGTTCATGTGCGCGAACGGTTCCCAGGGGAATGAAACACATGCGCGTTCTGATCGTCGAAGACGAACCCAATCTCGGGCGGCAACTCCGCTCCACGCTGGAAGGCGCCGGTTATGCGGTCGACCTCGCGACGGACGGCGAGGACGGTCATTATCTTGGGTCGACCGAGGATTATGACGCGATCGTTCTCGACCTCGGCCTCCCGGAAGTCGACGGCCTGACGGTCCTCGATCGCTGGCGCAAGGAAGGCAA
>JBDZVP010000050.1:0-1969 GCA_040255765.1 Sphingomonadales bacterium
GGAACGTCGTCGTCGAGGTCGGTATCGAATGTTGCGGGCTGCGGGCGCGACTGCTGACGCTGGCCCCCGCCGGATGAACCGCCGCCGAAATCCTGATCCGTGTAATCGCGTCCGCCGCCGCCGCCGTCCCGGCTGTCGAGCAGCACCAGCTCGCCGCGGAAACGCTGGAGAACGACTTCGGTCGTGTAGCGATCGTTGCCGTCCTGGCCCTGCCATTTGCGGGTCTGGAGCTGGCCTTCGAGATAGACCTTCGAGCCCTTGCGCAAATAGCTCTTCGCGACCCGCCCGAGGTTCTCGTTGAAGATGACGACGTTGTGCCATTCGGTCCGTTCCTGGCGGTTGCCGTCGCGGTCCTTCCAGCTTTCCGACGTGGCGACGCGCATGTTGACCACCTCGCCGCCGTTGTTGAGCGAACGCGACTCAGGGTCCGCGCCGAGATTTCCGACCAGGATGACCTTGTTCACGCCCGCCATTGCTCACCTCTCCTGCTTGGCCGACCGGAATAAGCGAGCGCTCGAACGGTTTCCAGCTTTTTACTCGGCAGCGGCGAGCCGCCGCGATCCCCGGCTGTTCCAGGCGAATCCGACCAGCAGGATTGCGAGCGTGACGGCCTGCGTGGTGATGCCCTGCACCGTCGGAAAGATTCCGAGCACGGGGATTCGCGGAGCCCAGGGTGCCGCAGTCACTGCGACGAGCCCCGATTCCTGGAGCGCGGCGATGCCCTTTCCTGCGAGAACCACCGCCAGCACCGCGACGAGTGCGGAGCTGTAGGCGAAGAATTTGCCGATCGGCAGCCTCTGGCTGAACTTGAGCATCAGCACCGCGATTACCGCGAGTGCGACAGCCCCGCTAAGCGCGCCGGCAACCAGCGCCTCGACATGCTCCTGCGCGGCCATCGCGGCATAGAATAGAATGGTTTCGAACACCTCACGGTAGACCGCGATGAAGGCGAGGAAGAACAGGAACCAGGCGGACTTCTTCGACAGGGCCTGGCCGACCTTCTCCTTGATGTAGCGGTGCCATTCGTCGGCTTGCGACTTGCCGTGCATCCAGATCCCGACAAACAGCAGGATTGCCGCCGCGAGGATCGAGCCGAAGCCCTCGGTCAGCTCGCGGCTGGCGCCGCTGATGCTGATCAGGCTCGTCGCTGCGAGCCAGGTCAGCCCTCCGGCGACGAGCGCACTGATCCAGCCGGCATGGACGGGCCGAACCATCTCCGGCCGCTCGCCCTTGCGGAGGAAGGCCAGCATTCCGACGACGATGAGCAGCGCCTCCAATCCTTCGCGAAAGAGGATGGTGAACGCACCGAGGAAAGTGGAAGCGGTCGTCGCCTGGTCGGGCGCCAGCGCCATTTCCGCATCGTCGAAAAGAGCGTTGAGCGAATTGATTTGCGAGCGAATGTCCGCCGGCGGCTTGCCGGCAGCGATCGCGGAGCGAAGCTTTCCCATCGCAGCTTCGACCTTTGCAACGATGGTGCCGTCACGCGCCCCGAGCACCGCCTCGACTGGCTCGAAGCCATCGAGATAGGCTGCAAGGGCAAGCTCCTTCGCCTTCCGGGGATCGCCAGCCTCGTAAGCCGAGAGGCTCTGCTGCAGTTTCTGGCGGGCAATGACGAGCGACGATGCGCCGGTCGCGGTGACAGCGCCGGGGTGGGTTCTCAAATAGGAGAGAACCGCGGCCGCCTTGTCCTCGCCGATCTGCTTGGCCAGGTCCGCTTCCGAAAGGCCGGCGAGATCGTCGAGGTTGGAAATGCGCGAGCGGAGCTGGGGATTGCCTTCCCATATCTGCTTGCCGGCGGCCTCCAGCGAACTCGGGTAAGCGAAGTGGCTCGCGTAAAAGGCGAGCGCCCATTTCTGTTCGCTCGGAAGGCTCGCGTAGCTCGTCATGGCGGTGCCTTCGAGCCCCTGGTCGATGACCTGGTACAAGGCGAATGGGCTTCGCTTGTCGGCTCGCTCGCGGTCGGCGAATG
>JBDZVP010000050.1:2069-9631 GCA_040255765.1 Sphingomonadales bacterium
TGGGGTTTCGCCGGAAGCGCTTTCAGCCGCTCGTCAATCGATCCGGCGAATTCGCGCATCTCGGCATATTCCGATGCGCTGACCACTTTCCCTCCGGAAACCGCACCCGAATAATCGACGGCGACATAGTCGAGCAGCCGCCACGCCGTTTCGGCGCCATTGTCCTGGGCCGCGGCAGGCATCGAAAATGCGAGCAGCACAGTCGCGGCGAAAGCGAGCCACAGCCGGGCGGCGCGAGTCCCAACGGAAAGTATCATGGGCAGCGCGACTAGCTTAGTTGCAACTCATTATCAATAACAACGCTGGCCCTCAGTTAGCCGTCTCCGGCGCAGGCGCCGGCCCCATCAGCTTGCGGGTCAGGTAAATCATCTCCAGCGCGTTGGTGTGCGCCTGCTGCTTCAGGTTCGCGCCGGCGGCATGGCCGCCTTCGGTGTTCTCATAATAAAGGAACGGCAGGCCGTACTCTTCCATGCGCGCGGCGAACTTGCGCGCGTGTTGCGGGCCGACCCGGTCGTCCTTGGTGGTCGTGAAGATGAAGGGCTCGGGGTAAGCGACGTCCTTGCGAAGGTTCTGGTAAGGCGAGGTCTTCTCCCAGAAAGCGAGCACTTCCGGGTCGGCGACGCTTCCATATTCGCCTTCCCACGAAGCGCCTGCCGCGATCTTGGAAATGCGGATCATGTCGAGCAGCGGGACGTCGATGATCACAGCGTTCCAAAGCTCCGGATGCTGGGTGAATTCCACTCCCATCAGGAGGCCGCCGTTGGAGCCGCCGCGAATTCCGAGCCGTTTCGGACTCGTCACCTTGCGCGCGATCAGGTCCTTCGCGACCGCCGCGAAATCGTCATAGGCTTTCTGACGGTTGGTTTTGAGCGCTGCCTCGTGCCACTTCGGCCCGAACTCGCCGCCGCCGCGGATATTGGCGATCACGAAGACGCCGCCATGTTCCAGCCACAGCTTTCCGGTCGTCGCCGAATAGCTGGGGGTGACGGCCACTTCGAAGCCGCCATAGGCATAAAGCAGGGTCGGGTTGTCGCCGTTCAGCTCCATGTCCTTCCGGTGGACGATGAAGTAGGGGATCTTGGTCCCGTCGGTGGAAGTGGCTTCCCGCTGATCGACCACGAGGTTGGATGCATCGAACTTCGGCGGCTGGCTGAAGATTTCGCGCGACGAGCCGGTCGCCGCATCCGTCAGCCAGATCGACGGCGGCGTGAGGAAGCTCGTCACCGTCAGAAGCGCCCGGTTGTCCTTGTGGCTGGTGTCGGACACGCCGATCGACGCATTGTCGGGAAGCTTCAGGTCGGCGCGTGTCCACTTGCCTCCGGCCGCGGGGGTGAAGGTCAGCATCCGGCCCCGGACGTTGTCGAGCGTCGAGACAAGCAGCACGTCCTTGGCCGCCGCCGCCCCCTGGAGCGCCTCGCGCGGGCCGGGCGTGTAAATCAGCACCGGCTTCAGGTTAGCCGGATCGGCCCGAAGGTCCGTGAGGCTCACCGAGAGGAGCGAGCCGGCCGGCAAGGCCTTCGTGGCACCCTTTGGCTTCCACTCTTCCTGGCTCTGGATGATCACCCGCCCGTCGATCATGTCGACGAGCTGCGACTTCTCGGGAATGCCCACTCTCCGGTTGCCTTTCGGCCCGATCAGGAACGTCTTCGAGTGGAAGAAGTCGGTTGCCTCGACGACCACCGGAAGCACCCGGTCCTGGGCGTCGCGGAGGACGTAAGCAGATGCCGAGACGTCCGACTTGTTGCCGCGGAAAATCTCGGTCGCCTGTGACAGCTCCTGCCCGCGCTTGAGTCGTTTCACGACGTAGGCGTAGCCGGATTCGGTGAGTTCGCCGGGCTTCCACTCGCGGCTGACCAGCAGGGTGTCCTGGTCCTGCCAACTGGCGTCCTGCTTGCCCTTGGGGAGGACAAATCCATCCTTTACGAAGCTCTTCGAGGGGAGGTCGAATTCGCGGATGGTGACCGCGTCCTCGCCGCCATCCGAGAGGCTCAGAAGGCAGCGCGCCTCGACGGGACGCGCGCAGGTCGCGCCTTTCCAGACCCAGTTGGCGTTCTCCGCCTTGGCGAGCGCATCGAGGTCGAGGACGGTTTCCCAATGCGGGCTCCCGGTCGCGTAATCCTCGACGCTGGTGCGGCGCCAGATGCCGCGCACGTGATCCTCGTCCTGCCAGAAATTATAGACCTGGCCGCCGATGAAATTGGCGGTCGGGACCCGGTCCTTGGCCTGGGCGATCGCAAGCGCCTCGTTATAATATTGCTGGTAGCGCGGGTCGGCCTCGAGCACCGCCTGCGCCTTGGCATTGTGCGCCTCGACCCACTCCATGGCTCGCTGGCCGGAAACGTCTTCGAGCCAGATGTACGGATCGTCGCTGGCCGGCTGCGGGGCCGCGAGCGAAGCGGAACCAAGAGTCATCAGCAGAAACGAAGCGAACGCAATGCGCATGGAAAATCCCCCGGCCTGAGGGCGGTCACCATCGGGGGAATCGCGCCGCAGTCAAGCCTAGCGCGGCGGGTAACGGAGGCGGCCGAGGAAACGACTGACACTGAAATGCTCCTGCGCGCGCCAGCTCGCCTTCCATTTCTCGAACTGCATCACATTGTCGATACGGCGGTCGAGAAAGGCGCCGGTCTCGCTCCACGCTTCGCTGCCGTCGTCGATCCACGCCATCAGGGTCGAGCCATAGACGGCGCCGAGCGTCATTCGCTTCGTGTAGTGATTGAAGTCGGTGCTGCTGTCCCCCGCGAGCCGCCACATCAGGTCAGCCGAGCGCCAGCCGATCCCGGCGGCGAGCGCGAGATTCTGCGGCATCGCGAGGACCGAAAGCGCGCTCCGGACCGCCTCCCGCGCCGAACCCATGATTTCCAGCCGGGTCCAGACCAGCGTCCGAATCCGCTCCCGGATCTTCATGGCCTGTAGCTTCGCGAGCGGAAGCCGTCTTTCCATCTCGCGGTCGACGCCCTGGATGTAAGCGTCGATCATCGCCGGTTTGCGCTTCGGGAAGGCGAGCCGCGCCTGGGCAGGATCTATTCCAAGCTGTGCCGCCGCCGATTCCACCGCTTTCACGGTCCAGTCGTCGAACACCGCATTCTCGCCGACCGCGAGGGCAAGCCGGTCACGGATTTGCCGAAGGGGACTTTCAGCCATGTCGCTCAACTGGGCTGCTCGGGCATTCTGCGCAACCCCCTCTGCGGAAGCCGGACGAGCACAAGCGCGGCGGCGATCGCGACCGCGCCGGCCCAATCGGCCGCAGACAAGGTCTCGCCATATGCGAACCAGCCGATCGCGGCCGAGACCGCTGGCTGGGTGAGAAGCGCGAGCCCGACCACCAGCGGCGGGAAAACCCCGATCGAATAGACGAGCAGCCCCTGGCCGACGACCTGGCTCGATAGCGCGAAGATGAGGAGCGGAGTCCAGTCGTGCGGCCAGATCGTCTCGTTGAAGCCGATGCTGATGGCGAACAGGATCGGCGTGGAGAATGAAGTGACCAGCAAGAGCAGGGGCAGCGCCTTCAGCCTCGTCCGCGCGCGTTCAACGAAGATCAGATAGCCGCCGTAGAGGAAACCGGCCGCCAGGGTCAGGAGGTCGCCGCCCAGATTCTTCGGGCTCAGCTCGTAACTGCTGCTCATCAGCAGGATCGCTCCGACTACCGCGAGAGCGAGTGCGCCGGCCTGGCGGGGAGACGGAAGGCGCGATGCGAGCACCAGCCCGTAAATCGCGAAGACGAAGCTGCCGCTATTCCCGAACAGGGTCGCGTTGCCGAGCTTGGTCATCCGGATGCCCGCATTCCAGGCCGCGAGATCGAGCGAATAGAAGACCGCGGCGGCAACCAGGATGACCACAAGCGCACGCTTCGGCCAGTGCGGCTGCTGACCCGTCGCCCGGGCGAGCAACCACAGGAACGGGAGCGCAAGCGCAAGCCGCCAGAAGCCCGTCGCAACCGCCCCGGTATCCGCGAGACGAACGAGCCACGGCCCGAACGCGAGCGCGACATTGCCGACGATCAGGGCTGGAAAGGCCAGGGGGTGGGGGCGGGCGTCGGTTCGGCTCACCGCTCGCGATTAGGGCGTCCGGACCCGAGGCGATAGCCCTGGATAATCGTCCCGATCATAAGCTCAGCTTATCCCGCTCCGCGCGGTTTCGCGTTGATTGTGCGGCTTCGCCAACTACCTTTCGGGCAGGACGCGTAGCGGAGAGGAAGCCGATGACGACCCTGTTCGATCCCGTGCAGTTCGGCGCGATTCCGCTTTCGAACCGCATTGTCATGGCGCCGTTGACTCGCGCCCGATCGAACCGGGAGGCGATCCCCAACGCGCTAATGGCCGAATATTACGCGCAGCGTGCGAGCGCGGGGCTCATCATTTCCGAAGCGACGGGAATCAGCCGTGAAGGCCTGGGTTGGCCGAACGCGCCGGGCCTGTGGAACGAAGCGCAAGTCGAAGGCTGGAAGCTCGTGACCGAAGCAGTTCACCGGGCCGGCGGCAAGATGGTCGCGCAGCTCTGGCACATGGGCCGGCTCGTGCACCCGGATCTCGGCGGTGGGCAGCCCGTGTCGGCATCCGCGACGACCGCGCCGGATTATGCGCGTACGTACGAAGGCAAGAAGCCCTATGCACAAGCCCGCGAAGCGACGAGGGACGACATTCGCCGGATCGTCGGCGATTATGCCACCGCGGCCAAGAACGCGATCGCGGCGGGGTTCGACGGCGTCCAGGTCCACGGGGCCAACGGCTATCTCGTCGACCAATTCCTTCGCGATTCGGCGAATCTTCGAACCGACGAATATGGAGGCTCGATCGACAACCGCCTCCGTTTCGTCACCGAAGTCCTGGAGGCGGTTGGCGCGGCGATCGGTATGGAGCGCGTCGGGATTCGCTTCTCGCCGAACATCGACGTCCAGGGCGTCGGGGACTCCGACCCGCTCGCTCTGTTCGCCGCGCTTGCCGTTCGCCTCGAACAGCTGAAAGTCCCCTGGATCGAGCTTCGGGAGGCGCACCAGCCGACGTCGGCGGGTTCGATTCCGACCGCGCCGGTCAGCCCGACGATGGGCCCGCTTTATTCGGGGAAGATCGCGCTCAACAGCGATTATGACGGGCCGAGCGCCCGCGCCCGGATGGCGGAAGGAATTGCCGACGCAATCAGTTTCGGTCGCCCGTTCATCTCCAATCCCGACCTGGTCGAGCGGCTGCGAGCTGGAGCGCCCCTCGCGCCCGGCGACATCGGCACCTTCTATAAAGGAGGCCCGAGCGGTTACGTCGATTATCCGAGGATGGACGAGGCCGAGGCGGCTTAAGCTCCGAACTTTTCCCGCAGCTCGTAAAGGGCGAGAGCGGCTCGAGCGGCGTCACCCCCCTTGTCGCCCCGTCTGGGATCGGCGCGCACCAGCGCCTGCTCCTCATTTTCGACGGTGAGAATCCCGTTGCCGATCGCGAAGCCCTGGGTCGTCAGTTCCATCAGCGCGCGCGCGCTTTCTCCCGCGACGATTTCGAAATGATAGGTCTCGCCGCGGATGACGACGCCGAGGGCGACGAACGCGCAGTAGCGGCCGCTCTTTGCCGTGAGCGCGATCGCGCCCGGCAGTTCGAGCGCCCCGGGAACGGTGATCGTCTCATGCTCGTGACCCGCCGCTTCGAGAGCAGACCGGGCGCCTTCCAGGAGCATGTCGTTGAGATGCGGATAGAATCGCGCTTCGGCGATCAGCACGGTCGCCATGACGTCACTCGCTCATCGGGATGGGATGCTCGTCGACGATCGCCAGGCCGTAGCCTGCGAGACCCACCGGCGAGTGACTGGTATTCGACAGCAGGATCATGTCGCGGATCCCGAGGGCGGCGAGGATCTGCGCGCCCGTCCCATAGCCGCGAACCGCGTCTCCGCCTTCGACCGGCTTTCCAGCGCGAAGGTCGATCGACCGGGACAGCGAACCCGGCGCGGCGGCGTGAAGCGCGACCACGACTCCGGAGCCGTGCTTCTCGATGGCGCGCATCGCGGCCTGCAGCACGCCCGAACGCGGCCCTTTTTCGCCGAGCACGTCGGCAAAGAGATCGAGGCTGTGCATCCGAACCAGCACCGGCTTGTCGACATTCAGGCTACCGTGGACGAGCGCCAGCTGCTCCTCGCCGCTGGCCTTGTCGCGGAAGACCTGCGCTTCCCACTCGGCGCCGCTGTTCGCCTTGAACAAGGTGGAGGCGGTCCGCTCGACCAGGTGATCCTTCTTCAGCCGGTAGGCGATAAGGTCGCGGATGGTGCCGATCTTGAGGCCGTGGCTGCGCGCGAAATCCATTAGGTCGTCGAGCCGCGCCATCGAGCCGTCGTCGCGCATGATCTCGCAGATGACGCCGCTTGGGTTGAGGCCGGCGAGCCGGGCAACGTCGACCGCGGCCTCGGTATGGCCGGCGCGGACGAGCACGCCTCCGGGCCGGGCGACCAGCGGAAAGACGTGACCGGGCGAGACGATTGCGTCCGCATCATTGGTGGCATCGATTGCAACCGAGACGGTGCGCGCGCGATCGGCGGCGCTGATTCCGGTCGAAATCCCGTCCTTTGCCTCAATCGATACCGTGAAAGCGGTTTCGTTGCGGCTTCGGTTGGTCCGGGTCATCGGCTCGAGCCCGAGCTGGTCGGCACGATCCTTGGTTAGAGCGAGGCAGATCAGCCCGCGCCCGTGCCGGGCCATGAAATTGATCGCGTCCGGAGTCGCCATCTGGGCCGGAATGACCAGGTCGCCTTCATTTTCGCGGTCGTCATCGTCGACGAGGATGAACATCCGCCCGTTGCGCGCCTCATCGATGATCGTTTCCGCGCCGACGAGGACGTTGGTGGTCCCCTGCTGGATCAGCTTTTCCAGCCGTTTCAACGTGTCGGCCGTCGGATTCCAGTCCGCGGCGCCGAGCTTTCGAAGACTGTTGGGATGGAGACCGGCAGCCCGGGCAAGCGCTGACCGGCTCACCTCGCCGGTGTCGATGATTGCGGTCAGCTGATCGATCAGGGTCGTGCTCATGGCGCGCCCATAATCACATTGTAGTGTGATGGAAAGCGAAAATCGACGCTCTCTATTGTGAACGGGCGCTGAGCATCCGGTCGATATAGCGGGCAAGGACGTCGACTTCGACATTCAGCTGTTCGCCCGCGCCCATTGAGCCCAAGGTCGTATGCTCGGCCGTATGCGGGATTATGTTCACCGAGAAGTGCGTTGCGCCGTCATCGGACTCCCGGACGTCGTTCACGGTCAGCGAGACGCCGTTCAGCGCGATCGACCCTTTGGGAGCGACGAGCGCGGCATAGTCGGGCGGAACCGAGACTCCGATTCGGGTCGACCCGCCTTCGGGGCACACCACGACGATATCGCCGACGCAGTCCACGTGACCGGTGACGAAATGGCCGCCGAGTTCGTCGCCGACTCGAAGCGAGCGCTCGAGGTTGAGTCTCGAGCCTTCTTTCCAGAGGTCGTTCGCGGTCCGCGACAGCGTTTCGGTCGAAAGATCGACGGCGAACCAGTCCTCTCCCTTGTCGACGACGGTCAGGCAGACACCCGAGCAGCAGATCGACGCGCCGAGATCGACCGT
>JBDZVP010000050.1:9731-15137 GCA_040255765.1 Sphingomonadales bacterium
GCCGAGCCGCCTTCGACCAGCAAGTCGTTGACGTCATGAAGTCCATAGACATCCTTCGGAGAATGAAGGGTTTTCCATCCTTCGACCGCCGCACCGCGAGTCAGCAAGGCCCGCCTCGGCGAGCGTTCCTCAAGCCCAGGAAGCCGAACGTCGAGCCGCGGCTTGTCGGAGAGATAGGTGCCGCGCCCGACGAGGATCATGTCCGAATGCGCCCGCTCCAGATGGACATGCCGCCGGGCATCTTCGCCAGTGATCCACTGCGATTCGCCCGATGGAAGCGCGATCTTGCCGTCGATCGACAGCGCGAGCTTCAGAGTGACCCTCGGTCGACCCAGCCTGAGGCGCGTCAGATAGCCGGCGAGCGATCGCGCTGCCGCCTTCTTTCCAGTCCCGAGCTTCACCTCGATACCCGCCCTCCGGAGCCGCTGGACCCCCTTGCCCGACGTGCGCGGGTCCGGATCCTTGAGCGCGATTACCACCTTCGCGGGTTCCGCATGGACCAGCAGCCCAGAGCAGGCGGGGCCGCGTTCGCTTTCGTGCGCGCAGGGCTCGAGCGTGACATAGACGGTCGCTCCCTTCGCTCGCTTGCCCGCCTGCTCGAGCGCGACCGCCTCGGCATGCGGGCGCCCGCCTGCCGCGGTCGCGCCTTTGCCCACGACCTTGCCGTCCGGAGAGACGATGGCGCAGCCGACATTGGGATTGGGCGCCGTCGATCCGCGCGCCTCTCCGCCAAGTGCGATCGCCTCGGCCATGAAGCGCGCGTCGCCGCTCACTTCATCCCGAGCTTTTTCTCGAGTTCCTGGAATTGCCGCTGCTTCTCGGCCTGGTAGGCGTGGCGCTTCGCCTGGTCTTTCTTCTGGTCGGCGATGATCTCCGCGTCGGTGCGGTTGGGCGCGTAGAGTTGCACCTCCACCACCTGCGGCGGAGGCGCGGTGCCGATCTTCGAATCGACGAAGAACTCGATCAGGATAATCGCCGTCACCAGAATCGCGAGGGCGCCGCCGATGACCTGCTCCCGACTCCGCTGTCGAAGGAAAGCGGCGAGATCGCTGAGCGCGGCACGCGGGCCGACGGGGCGGGGGAAGAAGGACATTGCGCCAAGATAAGCGCTCTGTCCCGGTCCCGCCAGCTAGTCGTCGAGCTCAAAGCGCAGGGTGACCACGGTCGAGGTCGCGACCGCCCGTCCGTCATCGGTCGCGGGGCGGTACCGCCAGTGGGCGAGAATATGCTTTCGGGCGGCGGCGAGGAACACCGGGTCCGGGTTTCCGACCGGCTCGACCGCGGTCACCCGCCCGCGCGCATCGATGGTCAGCCGGAGTTGCAGGATCGCCTCTTCCTGCGACCGCAACTTGCTCGGCGGATATGGCGGCTTGACGTCATATTCCGGGGTAACGAAGCGGGGACCAACGCGCACGGGTTCGGCCGGAGGAACGACTTTTACCGGACCTTGGTCGGCCGTGGGCCCGGGATTGGCGAGTGGCAAGGGGATCGGAATCGGATCGGTGTCGGTCGTGGGCCGCGGGATCGGCACAATGGTTGCCGGATTGTCGATCGCGCTCTCGTGCCGCTGCGGCGGAGGCGGAGGCGGGTTGTCCGGCGGCGGCTTCGCCTCGTCGATGAGGTCCACTTTCGTGATCGACGGGATGAACTTGGGGACCACATCCATCTTCGCCATCATCACCGCTGCAATGAGCGCGGCGTGGCCGGCGATAATGAAGGCAAGGGCGCGCGGGTGGCGGCTTCGATCGGCATAGGGAGCAACTGGAGCGTAGGCCGTCATGCTCGGACTCCTTCTCGACGCGAGTCCGCGCAATGTTACAACATTACGCGATTATCACAAAGCGAAATCGTTTCGATTCCGACAGGAGTTAACGCCTGGCGGCCGCTTCGAGGCGGCGGACGACTCGCTCCTTGCCGATCACGCGGACGAGACCGGCCATTTCCGGACCGCTCTCGCGCCCGGTAATGGCGAAACGCAGCGGGTGGAACAGCGCACGCCCCTTCTGGCCCGTTGCGTCCTTCACCGCGCCAGTGAGCTGCTTCCACGGCTCGTCCGACCAGTCGATTCCGGCCGCAATCGGAACCGCTTCGCGCACCACCGAGCGCTCCTCATGGTTGAGGCTGGGTGGCTCGATTTCCCCGTGGAGCACCTCCAGCCAGTCCATGAACTCGCTTACTCGCCCCAGATTCGGCCTCATGAGACGCCAGTCCTCCTCGCTTGCCGAAGCCGGGAGGCGGTCGCGGACCGCGTCGAAGTCCAGCGTGTGAATGAGCCGTGCGTTGACCAGTTCGACTTCGTGCGGGTCGAAATGGGCGGGTGCCCGTCCGAAGGTCGAAAAATCGAAGCTGGCCGCAAGCTGGTTCAGAGAGGCGGCAGGTTCGACCGGAAGCGACGTTCCGATCCGCGCCAGGACTGCGAGCAGGGCGATCGGCTCGACGCCTTCCTCGCGCACATGCTCGACGCCATAAGAGCCCAGCCGCTTCGACAATTTGCCTTCCGCCGCGACCAGCAATGCCTCATGCGCGAAGTGGGGCGGCTTGCTCCCGAGCGCCTCGAACATCTGGATCTGCACCGCGCTGTTCGACACATGGTCCTCGCCGCGAACGACATGCGTGATGCCGAGGTCGATGTCGTCGATGACGCTCGGCAGCAGGTAGAGCCAGCTTCCGTCCTCGCGCCGAACCACCGGATCGCTCAGCAGCTTCGGATCGAACTTCTGCGGCCCCCGGATGAGGTCTGTCCATTCGATGGGTGAATCGTGATCGAGCCGAAAGCGCCAGTGCGGCGTCCTCCCCTCGGGCGCAGGAGTATCGAGGGGCTTGCGCTCGTAGACCGGCGGAAGCCCTCGTCCCAGGAGCACCTTGCGGCGAAGCTCGAGCTCGTCGGGCGTTTCGTAGCAAGCGTAGACGCGCCCCGCCGCCTTCAGGCGCTCGAATTCGCGTTCATAGAGCGCAAATCGCTCCGACTGGCGGACCATCGAATCCGGTTTCAGCCCCAGCCAGTCGAGATCGTCGCGGATCGCCTGGTCGAACTCGGCCATCGAGCGCTCGCGGTCGGTGTCGTCGACGCGCAGGATGAAGCGCCCGCCTTCCTTCAGCGCAAACAGGTAGTTGTGAAGCGCGGTCCGGATATTGCCGACGTGCAGCCGGCCGGTCGGTGAGGGTGCAAAGCGGGTAACGACGGTCATCGGAGGCCGACTAATCGCTCGCGCACTGTGTGACTAGCGCTCGGCTCACGCCAGATTCTTCCGGCGCTCCAGATTTCGCTGCAGTTCCGCACCGGCATCACTGCCCCGAAATCCGCACCGGATGTCAGTGGCGGAATCTGGAGACGAGCCGCGGTAACTTCGATCATTTCCGCAGACGAGCGAATAAGGTCCAGCTTCGAGCGCAACTGGACTGCAACATCGCGTACGGTCGCCCGGTCCGCCGGAGACGGCGGCCCGAGCGCAGGGTCGAGCAGGGCAAAGCGATCCCAGCCGCCACGCATGTCGCGATAGGTGTTGACCATCATGTCGCTTGCGCTCGACACCACGGCATAATTGTCGACACGCTCATTGCCGAGCCGGTCGTGGAATTCGCGATTCATATCGGCTGAGAACGGCTCGACCGTATAACCGATGAAGCGCGGCACCCGCAGCTCGTCCGGGTTGGGCGGACTGCTCGACGATGCGTGACGGGCGACCTGTTCGACCCTTTCTCTCAGGCAGGGGGCGGCCGCCGACCAAACACGCGCGATCTGCCGCGCACGGCCAATTTCGTAACGCACACGATTGTCTTCCTCGCTGACCGCCCGCTGTTCGGCGCGGTCAGCGACCCAGTTTGCGAGGGCCTGCGCGGTAAGCACGCCGGCGACGACCACCAGGAACTCGAACGCGAACAACCGCGCCGTGACCTTGCCCCGGCCGCTTCCCCACCAGTGACGAACGGTCTGGAACATTTCTCACGCCCCCCGACGAGGGTCGCACTGTAGCGTCTATTTCCCGGTCCGGAAGAAATTGGTGATCGGGTAGCGGCGGTCGCGGCCGAAGTTTCGAACCCCGATCTTCACGCCCGGCGGCGCCTGCCTGCGCTTGTATTCGGCGCGGAGCACCATCCGCTCGATTTGCGAGACCAGCGCGACGTCGGAGCCGGTGGCGAGCGCGACTTCCTTCACGGACATTTCCTTGTCGACGAGGCCTTCGAGGATCGGGTCGAGGACGCTGTAGGGCGGCAGCGAATCCTCGTCCTTCTGCCCGGGACTGAGCTCGGCGGTCGGCGGCTTGGCGATCACCCGCTCGGGCATCACGGGCCCGTCCGGCCCGAGGCCCCCGCGCGGCTTGTTGCGGTTGCGCCAGCGCGAGAGAGCGAACACCGTCGTCTTGTACGCATCCTTCAGCACCGAAAAGCCGCCGGCCATATCGCCGTAGAGCGTTGCATAGCCCACGCTCATCTCGCTCTTGTTGCCGGTGGTCAGAAGCATCTGCCCGTCGGCATTGGACAGCGCCATCAGCGTCACCATCCTAAGCCGCGCCTGGATATTCTCCGCAGCCACGCCCTGAAGATCGGGCATCATTTCGCCAAATGCCTGAACCGCCGGGACAATCGGGATGACGTCATGGCGGCAGGCGAGCAGCTCGGCGCACTGGCGAGCGTCCTCCAGGCTCTCTTCGCTGGTATATTTGGAGGGCATCATCACGCCCCACACCTTGTCGGCGCCGAGCGCATCGACCGCGACCGCCGCGGAGAGGGCGCTGTCGATGCCGCCCGACAGGCCAAGGATGACGCCGGGAAAGCCGTTGCGCTGCACATAGTCGCGCAGGCCGAGCATCATCGCGTGGTAGATATCCTCGGGATAGCCATCGAGCTGGTGCCGCTCGCGCTTCGCGCAGCGCCAGCCGTAGCCTTCACGTCGCCATTCGGTGAGGAGCAATGCCTCGTCCCAGTCGGGCATCTGGACGACCAGCTCACCGTCCGGATGGACCACGAAGGAGGAGCCGTCGAATACCAGCTCGTCCTGCCCGCCGACTCGGTTGAGATAGGCCATCGGAAGGCCGGTCCCGAGCGTCCGGGCGCGCACCATCTTCTGGCGAACTTCGTCCTTGTCGAGTTCGTAAGGGCTTCCGTTCGGTACCAGCAGGAACTCCGCGCCCTCCTTTGCCAGGTTGGCGCAGGCCGAATCCCACCAGATGTCTTCACAGATCGGAACGCCGAACTTCACCCCTTTGTATTCGAGCGGGCTCGGCAGCGGTCCGGCGCTGAAGATTCGTTTTTCGTCGAAGGTGCCGTAGTTCGGAAGCTCGTGTTTTAGGGTGCGCCCAAGCAACTTGCCGTCGTTGGCGAGCACCATTGCATTGTAGACCGCCCCGTCCTCGGACAGGACCGTCCCGAACAGAATCGCCGGCCCCGGCTCAGCGGTGGAGTCGA
>JBDZVP010000142.1:0-2790 GCA_040255765.1 Sphingomonadales bacterium
ACCGCGACTTCATGGGTCGTCAGCAGCTTGCGGATCAGCGCCTCGTCGAGCGGCTTGGCGAAGCGCAGGTCGGCGACCGTGGTCGAGAGCCCCTTGGCTTCGAGCTGATCCGCGGCCTTCTCGGCTTCCTCCAGGCGAGTGCCGAGCGACAGGATCGCCACCTTGGTCCCCTGACGGACGATGCGACCCTTGCCGATCTCAAGAGCCTGAGGAACCTCGGGGAGCGGAACGCCTCGGCCCTCGCCGCGCGGATAGCGGACCGCGATCGGGCCGCTGTCGTGAAGCGCCATGGTGTGGACCATGTTCACGAGCTCGGCCTCGTCTGCCGCCGCCATCACGACGAAGTTGGGCAGCGTGCAGAGGTAAGCGAGGTCGAAGCTGCCAGCGTGGGTCGCTCCGTCCGCGCCGACCAACCCGGCCCGGTCCATGGCGAAGCGGACCGGCAGGTTCTGGATCGCCACGTCGTGGACCACCTGGTCGTAAGCGCGCTGGAGGAAGGTCGAATAGATCGCGCAGAAAGGGCGATAGCCTTGCGCGGCCAGTCCCGCGGCAAAGGTCACCGCGTGCTGCTCTGCGATGCCGACATCGAACGTGCGGTCGGGGAACGCATCCTGAACCTTGTCCAGGCCGGTGCCGGACGGCATCGCTGCGGTGATCGCGACGATCTTTTCGTCGCGCTCCATTTCGCCGAGCATCGCCTTGGCGAAGACCCCGGTATAACTCGGCGCACCGGCGGCGGGCTTGGCCTGCTTGCCCGAGACCACGTCGAACTTCACGACGCCGTGATATTTGTCGGCCGCGTTCTCCGCCGGGGCGTAACCTTTGCCCTTCTTGGTGACGACATGGACCAGCATCGGCCCTTCGTCGGCGTCGCGGACATTTTCGAGGACATCGACAAGCGCGTTGACGTCATGACCATCGACCGGGCCGACATAATAGAAGCCGAGCTCGTCGAAGAGCGTGCCGCCGGTGAACATCCCGCGCGCATATTGCTCCATCCGGTGCGCGGCGACGTGCAGCGGCTCGGGCATCGCGCGCGCGAACTTCTGAGCTAGCCGGCGCGGAGTGAGATATTTGCCCGAGCTTACGAGCCGGGCGAGCGCGTTCCGAAGCGATCCGACGGGCGGCGCGATCGACATGTCGTTGTCGTTGAGGATGACGATCAGGCGATTGCCGGCGGCCGCGGCGTTGTTCATCGCCTCATAGGCCATTCCGGCGCTCATGGAGCCGTCGCCGATCACGGCGATCGCGTGATGAGGATCCCCCGAAAGCTTGTTGGCGATCGCAAAACCGAGCGCCGCCGATATGGAGGTCGAGCTGTGCGCCGCTCCGAACGGGTCGTACTCGCTCTCGGCCCGCTTGGTGAAACCGCTGAGGCCCCCGCCCTGCCGAAGCGTGCGGATGCGGTCGCGGCGCCCCGTGAGGATCTTGTGCGGATAGGCCTGGTGCCCGACGTCCCAGATCAGCTTGTCCGTTGGCGTATCGAACACATAGTGGAGCGCGACGGTCAGCTCGACCACGCCGAGCCCGGCGCCGAGATGGCCGCCGGTCACCGAGACTGCGGAAATGGTCTCCTGCCGAAGCTCCTCGGCGAGTTGGACGAGTTGCGCCTTGTCGAGCTTGCGGACATCTTCCGGCAGCTTGACGTCATCCAGCAACGGCGTGTTGGGGCGTTCCGACATGGTCCGGGGCCTTATCCCGATGCGGGCGTCATGTCACGAACGCGTACCCGGCGCACAAACGATTTCAGCGAATGCTCAGGTTTCGCTCAGCTATTTGGAGGGCGAGCAATCCTCGCAGGTCCCGCGGACTTCGATCACCGGGCGCTTGGCGGCAAAGCCGGCGCTTGCGGCCGCGTCGCGGATTTCTCCCGACAATCTGTCGTCGTCGATATGCACCGCCTGCCCGCAATTGTCGCAGATCAGGAAGATGCAGTCGTGAAGGCAGTCGGGATGCTGGTTAGCGACATAAGCGTTGGCGCTTTCCACCCGGCGGGCAAGATTGGCGCCGACGAAAAGGTCGAGGATTCGATAGACGCTATTGGCAGCGACGCGGCGGTCCTGCGCCTTCGAGACTGCCTCGGCGATGTCATAGGCGCTCGCCGGGCGGTCGAACCCGGCAAGCGCGTCGAACACGGACGCGCGCATGTCGGTCCACTGCTCGCCCTTGGACTCAAGATGTTCGCGCGCCGCCGATCGCAGCGAAGCGCCTTCGTGAAGCTGATGGTTGTGAGATTTCATCTCGCTGGTGAGATACGCCCGGCCCGGGGCCGCCGCAAGTTCAGTCCGCCGCGAGGAAGTTCAGCCGGTGCCCAAGCGCCAGGATGCTGACTCCGATCACCGTATAAATCGGCTCGACGCCGCCTTCGTGGAGGGTCAGCGCTCCCGCCATGACCCCGAGGCCGAGCGCACCGATCGCGGTCGGGAGGATGAAGCCATGCTCCAGCGCTCCGCGGCCGAGCGCGACCGCGCCGAGGATCATTGCCAGCGTAAGTCCGACTTCGTGGAAGATCGGCTGGCCGAGAAAGCCGCCAACCGACGCAAGCAGGCCGAGGAGGATCGCGGTCGCCAGGCAATGGACGAGGCAAAGCCCCGAAAGGCCCATGGCAATTCGGTCCAGCCGTCCGGGTTTTGCGAGGATCGCGACCATTTCGCGGCGGCATATAAGCCAGTCGGGATCAGGTTACAATATCACATCAACCCGCCAAACTGCTCTTGCCGGGCCTTGCCCTGGCGGGGCATAGGCGCTGGCGATGAACGCCCCCTTCCCCGCCCGAACCGACGGAGATCG
>JBDZVP010000051.1:0-1863 GCA_040255765.1 Sphingomonadales bacterium
CGTGAGGCGAAGGGTCTTGTCCGGCGCGATCAGCGTGACGTCGGCGGTGAAGCTGCGGATAAAGACGGCTTCGGCCACGCCATGGCTGTCGCTGCCCATCACCCCGACCTTCTTGTCGGTGACTTCGTAGCCGTCGCAGATCGGGCAATAACGAACGAGGCCGCGGGCCAGCGCATCGGCATGAAGCTCCTCGTCCATCGGAGGCCGGCGGTTGGTCACGCCGGTCGCCAGGAGCACGGTCTTTGCCCGCCGTGAGCCCGAGCCCCAGGTGGCGGTGAAGAGCTCCCCTTTCTCGTCCAGCTCGAGCTTGGTCACTCGCTCCGTCTCGACCTTTGCTCCATATTTGCACGCCTGGTTGCGCATTCGCTTGAGCAGCTCCGTTCCCTCGATGCCGTCCGGAAAGCCGGAGACGTTGCGGGTGCAGGGAATCCAGCCCGCGCGGCTTTTGCCCTCGTCGACGACGAGGATGTCGAGGTGGAAGCGGGCGAGATAGATTGCAGCGGTGAGGCCAGCCGGCCCGCCGCCGACGATGAGGCTATCGAGTGGTTCGTCCATGCGGGCGCCAATGGATTGTGATAGCGGCGGTTCCGTCATGCCGTTCAAAGCCTCCGTCTTGACGCTTTATCCCGAGATGTTTCCGGGCCCGCTCGGCATCAGCCTTGCGGGGCGGGCGCTGGAGGAGGGGATATGGTCGCTCGACACGGTCCAGATCCGCGACTTCGCGACCGACAAGCACCGCAGCGTCGACGACACGCCAGCGGGCGGCGGGGCGGGGATGGTACTTCGGCCCGACGTCCTCGCTGCTGCTATCGACAGTGTTGCCGATGGGCGGCCGATGCTGGCGCTGTCACCGCGCGGAAAGCCGCTGACGCAGGCACGAGTGCGCGAACTCAGCTCCGGCGAGGGCGTGATCCTGCTGTGCGGCCGGTTCGAGGGATTCGACGAGCGGATTTTCGAAGCCAGGCCTATCGAAGAAGTGTCGATCGGCGACTATATCCTCTCGGGCGGAGAGGTCGGCGCGATGGTGATCCTCGATGCTTGCGTGCGGCTGCTTCCCGGGGTAATGGGCGCGGCCTCCAGCGGAGAGGAAGAGAGCTTCGAACAGGGGCTTCTCGAATATCCGCACTATACCCGACCCGTTGAATGGGAAGGACGCACGATCCCCGAAGTGCTGCGGTCGGGGGATCATGCGAAGATCGCCGCGTGGAGACACGAACGAGCGGTCGAAGATACACGGCTAAGGCGGCCGGACCTGATCGAGCGCCACGGGGGCGCATCGCAGGCACCGCCCTCTGGCGCGCGGCGACGAGATACGAAGGCTTACGAACATGAACCTGATCGAGACCCTCGAGCGCGAAGCGATTGACGCGCTCACCGCAGACAAGAAGATCCCCGAATTCCGCCCCGGCGACACGCTGAAGGTCGGCGTGAAGGTCGTCGAAGGCGACCGTTCGCGCGTCCAGAATTTCGAAGGCGTTTGCATCGCCCGTTCGAACAAGGGCGTCGGGTCGAGCTTCACCGTCCGCAAGATCAGCTTCGGCGAAGGCGTCGAGCGCGTCTTCCCGCTTTACTCGCCCGCGATCGATTCGATCGAGGTTGTCCGCCGCGGCGCAGTCCGCCGCGCCAAGCTCTATTACCTGCGCGGCCGCACCGGTAAGTCGGCGCGTATCGCCGAGCGCCGCGACATCCGCCGCGACATTCCGGCCGGCGAGGGCGCGCAGGCCGAGAAGCCTGGCAGCGAGAAGACCGAGGCCTGATCCTTCGATACGCTGCTGCGTAGCTACTCAGGGATGAGCGGTAACCTGTCCGCTCATGCTGAGTAGGCATGGAATGCCGTATCGAAGCACATCGGCATTGCCGTAG
>JBDZVP010000051.1:1963-14613 GCA_040255765.1 Sphingomonadales bacterium
CTCTGGGCGCTCGACACGACCACCGGCGCCCAGCGGATGCTCGTCGATTCGACCAAGTTCGGCGGCGGACAGATTTCCGAGGCCGAGAAGATGCGCCGCGAGCGCGCCCGCGTCGGCGGAACCAAGGGAATCGTCGAATATGAATGGGCGCCTGACGCCAAGTCGATCCTGGTGCCGGTCGATGGCGATCTTTACCTCGCCGACGTCGCCACCGGAGCGGTGCGGCGGCTGACGGACACTCCAGCGACGGAGATCGACTCGCACGTTTCCGAAGGCGGGCATTTCGTCAGCTTCGTCCGCGACCAGAACCTCCACGCGATCGACCTCGCGACGGGCGCCGAAAGGGCGCTGACGACGGAAGGGAAGGGCACTGTCACCTGCGGGACCGCCGAATTCGTCGCCCAGGAGGAAATGGACCGGCGGACCGGAACCTGGTGGGCGCCGGGCGACAGCCGGGTGGCGGTCGAATGCTATGACGCGGCGAAAGTCGAGGTCGTCACCCGCGCGGCGATCGGCGCCAACGGGACCAGGGTTTACGACCAGCGCTATCCCGCCGCCGGGACGCCCAACGTCACCGTTACATTATGGGTGATGAACCCGGACGGAAGCGGCCGCGCCAAGGTCGATCTCGGCTCCGATCCCGACATTTATCTCGCCCGGGTGAAATGGTCGAAGGATGGCAAGACGCTCTACGTCCAGCGCGAAAGCCGCGACCAGAAGCATCTCGACCTGCTGGCCGTCGATCCCGCCACGGGCGCGAGCCGCACGATACTTAGCGAAGCGTCTAGCACCTGGCTCAATCTCAACGACGACTTCCACCCGCTGAAGGATGGAAGCTTTTTGTGGGGATCGGAGCGGAGCGGATTTCACCACCTTTATCGGTTCGCCGAGGGCAAGCTGACCCCGCTCACGCACGGCGATTGGGAGATGACCGGCCTCGTCGGGGTCGACGAGCCGAACCATCGCGCCTTCTTCACCGGCAACAAGGATGGGGTCCTCGAGAGCCACGTCTATTCCGTCGATTACCTCAACCCCGGCGAGCCTGTGCGGCTGACCGAAGCGGGCTATTGGAACGCCGCCGACATGGACAAGGCCGGGACTCGGGTTCTTATCTCGCGTTCCTCGCCGGACCAGCCGCCGCAGGTCTATGTCGCCGATGACAAGGGGCAGCGGCTCGCCTGGGTGGAAGAGAACAGGCTCGACGCCTCGCACCCCTATGCGCCCTATCTGGCGACCAAGCAGCCGGTGAAATACGGCACGCTAAAGGCGGCGGACGGAAGCACGCTTTACTGGGAAATGATCACGCCTCCGCTGAAGGCTGGAAAGAAATATCCGGTCTTCTTCGAACATTATGGCGGACCGACCGCGCAGCAGGTGCGCCGCGCCTGGAAGAGCCCGATGGCCCAATATTGGGTGAGCAAGGGCTGGATCTATTTCCAGGTCGACAATCGCGGCTCCGCCAATCGCGGGCGGGCGTTCGAGGACCAGATCTATCACGCGATGGGAACGGTCGAGGTCGAGGACCAGGCGGCGGCGGCGCGGTGGCTCCAGAAGCAGCCGTACGTTGACGGGAAGAAAATCGCGACTTCGGGCTGGTCCTACGGCGGGTACATGACCCTGAAGATGCTCGAAAAGGCGCCGAAGGGACTCTACGCCGCAGGGATCGTCGGAGCGCCGGTGACCAAGTGGGAACTTTACGACACCCACTATACCGAGCGCTACCTCGGCAATCCCGCGATAGACCCCAAACCTTACCAGTCATCGGACGCGCTCGCCGGCGCGCTGAAAATCACTTCACCCTTCCTGCTGATCCACGGAATGTCGGACGACAATGTCGTCTTCGAGAACTCGACCATGCTTGCTGACGAATTGCAGGCGGCGAACCGGCCGTTCCAGATGATGTTCTACGTTGGCCAGACTCACCGCCCGGCGGGCCAGCTGCGGCAGGCACACGTCCAGAACACCATCGAGCGGTTCTTGAACGAGCAGGTGCTCGGGAAGGTCGGCGACTAGCTCCGCTTCGCTGCAATCGCGCTGCGGTCGACGAGCCGCGTGTAAAGGTGCCAGGTCGAATAGCCGAGCCACGGGAGAACAACGGCGAGGCCGATGAACAGCGGGATCGATCCCGCGATCAGAAGCGCCGCGACGATGATCCCCCAGCGCATCATCTCGCCCGCATTCTGACGGCTCGCGCGGATTGATGTGCCGACCGCTTCGCTGGCGCTGACATCGCAATCGACCAGCATCGGCATCGACACGACGCTCAGGATGAGCACGGCGGCCGCGAAGACGAGGCCGATTGCTCCGCCGATCAGGATCATCGCCCAGCCCTGGGAGGTGGTGAACACATCGCGAAGGAACGCGACTGCCGATGCTTGCTCGGTCCATCCGAACAGCGCGACGTACAGTGCTCCGGCGACAAGCAACCAGATGGCGAAGATCGCGATCAGCAAGCCTGAAACGGCCGCGATTTCGTCGAATGAAGGCCGTTTCCGGACATCCAGGAAATGCCCCCAGTTGGATTGAAACCCCAACTCCCGCCGGCGTGCGAGTTCGTAGAATCCCACGGCCACGACGGGGCCGAGCAGCCCGATGCCGGCGGCAATCGGAAGGAAAAGCGGCAATAACGGGCCGCCACTCAATGCGACCGCTGCGATGATCCCGACCAACGGGTACAGGATCATCAGGAAGATGATGTCTCCGCGCATGTCCATGAAGTCGCGCCAGCCGTCGGCGAGAGACGCATTCAGGTCCGCGGTTGTGATTCGCCGGACGGGAATCAGGTCTATGCCGGAGGTTGTCGGACGTGAGCTCGCTATTGTTCTCGCTGTCACTGCACTCTCCTCGCATGAGAGGCGCGCCGGCGGGTGGCGCCGAGCGCCTGCATCACCCTTTATAACAAAGGAGGTCGCGAAGGGTTACAGCGCGACCCGAGAAATCGTCAGGGTGGCGTCCGGCGAATATTGCGGGCGGGCGAAGCGGGGCCTTTGCTCCAGAAGCGGCTTGCCGGTCGCGGGCAGCCCGCGGCGCATCCCGATCAGCGTGAAGGCGATCGGTCTCGCGCTTCGGGTCGTGAACTGCAGTTCGGCGCCATCGCAGCTGCGCCCGAAGCAGGAAAAATAATATTCGCCCTTCGTGTCGGGGGCGATCGGGCGGACGAAATTGCCCGAGCCGGCGGAGACGATTTGCGCATCCCTCGGGCCTTCGAGGAAGGTCGTTTCCGCGCCGTTCGTCTCCAGCCGGAAAGTGACGGTGCGGAGATCGCCGTTGCGGCTATTGCCGAGCAGTTGGACCTTGGGCGGGACGAGGTCGGCCAGGGAGGCGGCGGGGGCGATCCAGCGCTTGCCTTCGATGTGCGGGAGTTCGCCCCGGTGCCAGCCGGCGACATTGCCGTAGTTCTGCGGAATGGGCGCCCGGTCGTTGACGACCGACCAATAAGCCTTGCCGGTTCCGGTGTCGGTGGCGTGCTGGATCAGGAAGCGCTGCTGGCGATCGGCCGAATAAGCAGGAGCGGCGGCGACCGCTGCCCAGCCCAAGAGCATAACCGCGGCGGCGACGGCGGTCGCTGGCGCCAGCTTTCCGATTAGGGCCTTAGCCTCGATCAGCCACGGCATTGCGATGAGCAGGGCCAGCGGCGCGAAGATGAAGAATGGGCCGTTGTTCAGCAGATCGCCGAGAAGCGCGAGGATTTCGCCGAACGTGAGCCACAGCAGCGCCGCCGCGACGATCGCTCCGATCCGCTCTTGCTTCACCACCATCCCGACCAGGGCGACCAGCGGCGGAACGAGGAAATAGATCACTCCGCCCGGCGCGATGAAGAAGATGGCGACACCAAGCAGCAGGAAGGCGAGCCAGAAGCTTGCTCGAAGCTGCGGCACGGTGAGGCGGCGGCCGATCGACCCGAGGGCCGCCACCGCGCCGAGCAACCCGCACGCATAGACGGCCAAGTGAGTCCAGATCGGGTAGGCCCGCCAGAAGCTCCCCGGGCGGGCGAGACCCATCAGGAACATGCCGATCCAGGCGAGCGCGGCGCCAACCACGATCCCCGCCACCACGATTGCGATGCCTCGCCACATCCCGCCGCGGCGGAAGGAAACCACTGCGAGACCGACGACGAGCAATCCGAGAAGGACGAACCCGGCCGCCGCCGGGATCATCACAAGCTGCCGCCCTGCGATGTCGGCGAAGAGCAGGGTTCCGTCGCCAGCCGGGGTTCCGACCGAAAGCTCGCGCGCGAGGCTGAGCGTCTGGTCGCCCATGTGCTGAAGGCTGCGTGCGTCCAAAGCCGCGATGTCGTCGCCGGGGCTGTGGTAGCGGGTCTCGTTACCGATCATCGCGAAGTTGAGCGTCAGCCATCCCCGTTCGGAAAAGCTGTTGACGTCCGTGTAGTTGGGAAGCTGGCGGTAGAAATCGGTCGTAAGCGAGTTGGCGAAGGGGCGATCGACGGCTTTCGCGAACGTCCGGACCGGCGGCCCGTTGGGAAGGCTGGTTTCGAACATCGTCACCGGCCCGGTGGTGCCGCGCGCTTCGAGGTTGATGAGGCTATCGACGAGGCCGCTTAGGGGGTCGGCCATGAACGCGCGGGCGCCGACGAGGCCAAGTTCCTCGCCCTCGTTGAACAGGAAGATGAGCGGGCGTTTCAGTTGCTCGTTCTTCAGGATCGAGGCGACTTCGAGAAGCGTGGCGACCCCGACTCCATCATCAGCCGCCGCCGGACCGACCGGCGTACTGTCGTAATGGGCGTTGAGGAGCAGCGCCTTGCCGGATGTGGGGCCGAGCGCGACGATGAGGTTCTTCACCCGGGCGCAGGTCACGCCCCGTTGCTTGTAAATCTCGTTGCAGGCGAACTGGTCGCGGACGATCGGGTGAAGCCCCATCGCCTGGATCTGGCCGATCAGCCGTGCCCGAACCGCGTCATCGCCGAAACTGTCGGCTGGGTGCGGCTGCTGATTTCCGAGAATGGTCGCAAGCCGCGCCTTGGCGCGGACGGCGTCGAACTGGCCCGGCTGAGCGTCCGTCCGGACGTCGGGCGGCTGGACGAGCAGCGGGGTCGCGGCGAGCGCTCCCAAAAGCGCGAGCAACAGCGCGCAAAGCAGCATAACCGGACGCATGATTTTCCCCCCGCTTGTCCCCGGCGCGACAAGAGCCATATCGATTTCCAAGCGCGGGTGCGATAGGCGGCCGCCAAGGAGACCTCTCAATGGGCTATCGCGTCGCCGTCGTAGGCGCCACCGGCAATGTCGGCCGGGAAATCCTCAACATCCTCGCCGAGCGGCAATTTCCGCTCGACGAGCTGGCGGCGGTGGCGTCGGCAAGCTCGACCGGCGACCTCATCGATTTCGGCGACAGCGGCGAGGAGCTTCGAGTCAAGAATCTCGAGCATTTCGATTTTGCCGGCTGGGACATCGCTTTGTTCGCCGCCGGGTCCGAAGTTTCGAAAATCTACGCTCCGAAGGCGGCCGCCGCGGGTTGCACGGTGATCGACAACAGCTCGCTCTATCGCATGGACCCCGACGTCCCGCTGATCGTGCCGGAAGTGAACCCGGACGCGGTCGCGGGCTATCGCAAGAAGAGCATCATCGCCAATCCCAATTGCTCGACCGCGCAGCTGGTGGTGGCGCTGAAGCCGCTGCACGACGCGGCAACGATCAAGCGCGTGGTGGTGGCGACCTACCAGTCCGTCTCCGGCGCCGGGAAACGCGGCATGGACGAGCTGTTCGAGCAGTCGCGCAACATCTTCGTCGGCGACCAGAACGAGCCGGTTCATTTCACCAAGCAGATCGCTTTCAACGTCATCCCCCACATCGATAGTTTCCTCGAGGACGGGTCGACCAAGGAGGAGTGGAAGATGGTGGTCGAGACGAAGAAAATCCTCGATCCCAAGATCAAGGTAAGCGCAACCTGTGTCCGGGTCCCGGTCTTCGTCGGCCATTCCGAAGCCGTGAACGTCGAGTTCGAGAAGGAACTTTCGGCGGAAGATGCGCAGAAGATCTTGCGCGAAGCGCCGGGCGTGATGCTGGTCGATAAGCGCGAGGATGGAGGGTACGTCACGCCCGTCGAGGCGGTGGGCGAATATGCAACCTATGTCAGCCGCGTCCGCGACGATCCCACCGTCGACAATGGTCTTTCGCTCTGGGTGGTCAGCGACAATCTCCGCAAGGGCGCGGCGCTCAACGCCGTGCAGATCGCCGAGCTATTGGGCCGCAAGCATCTGCAGAAGGCGGCCTGACTTGGCGGAAATGCATTCCGGGTCCTGCCTCTGCGGCGCAGTGAAATTTGAGGTTGCCGGTCCGATCGAAGGCCCGGATGCCTGCCACTGCACCATATGCCGCAAGGTTTCGGGTCACTACTGGGCTTCGACCGATGTTCCTCGAGAAAGTGTTTCGATCACCGGCGACGAGGAGCTTCGCTGGTATCAATCGTCGGCAAAGGTGCGGCGCGGGTTCTGCGGCACTTGCGGGTCGCCGCTGTTCTGGGATGTACCGGGTCGGCCGAAGATCGGCATTTCGATGGGAGCTTTCGACAAACCGACCGGCACCCAACTCGCGATTCACATCTTCGTGGCTGACAAAGGCGATTATTACGACATCGCCGATGGACTGCCACAGAACCCGCAGTAGCTTCGAAGCTAATCCTTCTCGCCCCAGTAGCGCAGCAGGTTCTGCTGTACGAGCTGGAGCCGGCCGAAGTTCTGCGGGTCCATATTGTTGCCCTCCAGCGCCGCAACCTCGTTCAGGTCGAACAGCAAGTTGCGGCGGAAGGGGTCGGGCACTCGGCTCTGGATGAACGTGATCGCCACCAGCCGCTCGCCCTTGGTGACCGGCTCAACCTCGTGCGAGGTATCGGACGGATAGACGATCGCTTCGCCGGGTTTCAGCTTGAACCGGATGTCCGCATCGCCGAGGCGGATGTGAAGTGCGCCGCCCTCGTAGCTGTCCGGCTCGTTCAAAAAGATCGTGCAGCTCAGATCGCTCCGGATCGTCTGGCCGGGCATCTGCAGGAAGGCGGCGTCGGCGTGCGCGCCATACTTCATCCCCGGCTTGTAGCGGGTGATCAGCGGCGGCGCGATCAGCACGGGGAAAGCGAACTCGGCGAACTCGGCTGAACGTCCGAACGCCTGGAGAAGCATCTGCGAGCTACGCTGGTAGGCCTGCTGCTCGTGCAACTGCTCGTTGTCCTTGGCCGTGTTGTGCGGGTTAGTAATGCGGCCGTGGACGAACGGCGCGGCCGCCGCGATCTTGCGGCACTCGTCCACTTCCTGCGGGTTCAGGATCGGGAGGATTCGGTACATTCGGCTCTCCGGAGCGCCTTCGCGAGAAGGGGCGAGTTTTCTGCGGCAGATTGGAGCATCGCGAGCGCTCCGTCGAGATCGGCGCGGTTGGCCGCCTCGGCCTCGGCAATCAGGTCGCGGCGAAGCGAGGGGCTGTAGTCATATTCGGTCGCCTTCGAATAGCGGCGCATCAGAGGGCCCGATGCGATGGCGCCGAGGCCGTCGGTTGCGAAGCCGAAAAAGGTCGCGATGCCGGTAAGCTCGCTCGCCATATCGGGGAGCATTGCATCGAAATCGGCCCAGGCGACCTGCCGGTCGGTCATCCGTTCAGCGGCGGATTCCAGGGCCGTCATTTCGCAGGCCCATGCGGCCGCCGCTGCTTCGGCCGCGTTGCTCTGCGGTGGCAACGCCACGCGGCCTTTCATCCGCTGCGCCCGCGACGGCGCCAGTGCTGCCAGCTCCTGGACCGAATTCGGACCCGCAAGGATCGAGGCGATGTAATTGCGCGGGGTCGCATACATGAACAGTGCCCGCTGCCCCGCCGGCACAAGCTCCTCGGCAATTTCGCTGACGAAGCTCGTAGCCTTCACCAGCGCAGTCTCATCTTCGCCGAACGTGCGCGAGAATAGCGCCTGCGCTGCTCCGGCGTAGCTGTCGCGGGCGCCACCCCCGAGCATTGCCACGTCGCGGAGGAAACGCGGTTCGCGGACCGAGAGGACTCCCTCGATCTCTCCGAGCAGCCGCGCGACCAGCGTCGATCCGACATGACCGATGTGAAAAATCCACCGCGCGTCGCGCCGCGCATCGGCCGGAATGGCGTCGGCGACCGACTTCCATGGCACGATTCCAGCGAAATGCTGCTCCTGCAGCATCCGGTCGTCGAGGAAGCTCGCGGAACGATAGGAGTCGCGGCTCATTTCGACCACGCGCATCATGCCCGTGTTGGCGTCGAGCGCCTGCGCGAGCCAGCGCGCGTCGCGGACGATTTCATCTGCATTCGGAGCGCTGGACATGCGGCCACTTAAACGGCCAATTGGGGTTGCACCACAGGGGACGAGAGATGGCTGAAGAAATGACCGGCGGCTGCGCCTGCGGGCGGATCCGGTTCACCGTGACGGTCGAGCCGAACGAAGCCTATCTCTGCCACTGCCGAATGTGCCAGCGTGCGACCGGATCGGTGTCGATCGCGTTCGCCAGTTTCAAGCGCGACGGAGTCGCTTTTGAGACCGAGCCGGACTGGTACGACAGCTCGCCGATCGCTCGGCGGCCGTTCTGCTCGAAATGCGGCACCTCGCTCGGCTTCGAGTTCAAGGAAGGCTCCGACAACATGGACCTGACCGTCGCCTCGTTCGACGATCCGAGCGGGTTCACTCCGAAGCATCATTTCGGAGCGGAGGGCATTCACCGCGCCTGGCTCAATACCGAAGGCCTGCCGGAGTATCGGACCGAGCAATATCAGGCGCTGGTCGACAAATGGGTGAAGGCGACCGGGGAATTCCCGGGATGAGCGAGGCGAGCGTTCACTTCTGGACCGCGTCCGACGGGGTCGAGCTTGCCTGGCACGAGCTGGGCGAGGGGAGGCCGGTCGTGCTTCTGCACGGCCTTTTCTCCGACGCGCAAATGAACTGGATCAAGTTCGGGCACGCGGAGCGGGTCGCGACCGAGGGGTTCCGCGTGATCATGCCGGACCTCCGGGCGCACGGGCAGTCCGGAAAACCGCATGACGCCGCGCGTTACCCAAAAGGAATCCTGGCGCGCGACCTCCGCGAACTGGTTGCGCATCTCGAGCTGACCGACTTCGACCTCGGCGGCTTCTCGCTCGGCTCACGGACCGTCGTCGAAGCGGTGGGTGAGGGAATGCGGCCGCGCCGCGCAATCCTTGGCGGCGCTGGCCTCGAAGGCCTTCAAAATTGGGAGCGCCGCAAGCAATTCTTCCTCGACGCCATCGACCAGTTCGATACGGCGGCGCGAGGAAACCCGCACTGGCTGTCGATCCAGTTCATGAAGACCATGAAGGTCGACCTCGTCGCCTCCAAGCACCTGCTCAACAGCTTCGCCGACGCGTTCATGGACTGGCTGAAGGCCTTTACCATGCCGACGCTCGTGGTTTGCGGAAGCGAGGATGACGACAACGGTTCCGCGCTGGAGCTGGCGGAAGCTCTTCCCGACGCGACCTTTGCGGAAATTCCCGGAACGCACATGAGCTCGGTCACCAAGCCTGAGCTCGGCGAGGCGATCGCGAAGTTTCTCGCGGCCCGTTAAAAAAATGGGCGCCCCTCTCGGGACGCCCCTGGAATTCATGGCCGGCTTCGATCAGTGGGTCATGGCCGCTGTCGACGACGACCGCGACTGCGCGCCGCTTGCACGCGCTGTCCGGCCCGAGCGCGACCCGGTGGCACGCGACGATTCGATCGCGCTCGACTCGTTGGGGCCCTCCGTCATCGCGAGCTCGCGGCTCGAGCTTCCCGAACCGGAGCGCATTTCGTCCGCCCAGTCGGTCACTTGTTCGCTCAGCCGGCTGATCTGGTCTCCGATCTGGTTGCGCTTCGACCATAGAAACACGCCTGCGCCGACTGCGGCGGCGGCTGCGGCGGCGCTCGCCACCGGCCGGTCCCGAACCGTTCCCATCCAGTCGCTGCTGTACTGGTTGCGGCCGCTCGGGTTGTTGTTCTTGCTTCCGCGCTGATTGTTTCTCGCCATCGAAAGATTCTCCTTTGAGTCCAATGACGATTCAACGCGCGCGAGGGCCAGCTGTTGCGGCCGTTCGGCGAGGAGAGGCGGCGAAGCGACGGAACGGGCGGGAGCTCGGTCAGAGCTGCTCGAGCATGTGCTCCGCGCTCGACGCCCGATATTCGCCCGGCGCTTCGACATTGAGCTGCTCGACCGTGCCGTCGTTGACGATCATCGAGTAACGCTGGCTGCGCTTGCCCATTCCGAACTTGCTTCCGTCCATCTCCAGCCCGATCGCTTCCGCGAACTGGCCATTGCCGTCAGCGAGCATGGTGATGTCGTCCGAGCCGTCGCGCTCGCCCCAGGCCCGCATCACGAACGGATCGTTGACGGAGATGCAGGCGATCTCGTCGATCCCCTTGGCCTTGAGCTCGCCGGCCTTGTCGACGAACGAAGGCAGGTGCCGGGCCGAGCAGGTTGGAGTGAAAGCGCCGGGAACAGCGAACAGGGCGACCTTCTTACCGCTGAAATATTCGCCGCTGGTGGTCGGCTTCGGCCCGTCCGAAGTGCCGATAGCGAGAGGGACGTCCGGGAGCTTGTCACCGACGTTGATGGTCATGCCTGTTCTCCTGTTGAATTTCGCTTGCGAGATAGGGACGCGGCCAAGGCTGCTCAAGCGGCCTTGCCGCACCGGCGGCCGCGTTCCATCTTGGGCTTGTGGAAACTCCGCCCTTTCTTTCCGGAAAGCTGCTCCTGGCGATGCCGGGCATGTCCGACCCGCGCTTCGAGCGGGCGGTCATCGCGATCTGCGTGCACGACGAGAACGGCGCCGTCGGGATCGGGATCGGCCACAAGCGCGCAGGCTTGAAATTCCGGGGCCTTCTGAAGCAGCTCGGGATCGATCCTCGCGAGGCTCCGGACGCGCCAGTGCATCATGGCGGTCCGGTCGAGCCGGGCCGGGGCTTCATTCTTCATTCCACGGACTGGGGCGGCCAGGATACGCTTCATGTCAACGGCCCGGGCGGTAAGCGGTTCGCGATGACCGGCACGATCGACGTTCTCAAGGCGATCGCGGAAGGGCGCGGGCCCGCGCAATGGGTCGCGGCACTGGGCTATGCCGGCTGGGAGGAAGGCCAGCTCGACGAGGAGCTGACTCGCCACGGCTGGTTCGCGGTCGACGGCAACGAGTCGATCCTGTTCGATACGCCCGCGGACGAACGCTGGGCGGCGGCCTTCAAGACGGCAGGGATCGACCCGCGCCTGCTGTCGAGCGACGCAGGGGCGGCCTGACCGCATATAAAGCTTTCTTTATATTTGCGTTGGGGACCCTACATCGCTAGGGCGCGCGCAAATCATCACATTCGGAGACTCTCGTGGCGACCCAGTCTGAAACCCGCTTCAACGACTATGTCGTCAAGGACATCTCGCTCGCCGATTTCGGGCGCAAGGAAATCGAGATCGCCGAGACCGAGATGCCCGGCCTGATGGCGACGCGCGAGGAATTCGGCGCGTCCAAGCCGCTGAAGGGCGCGCGGATAACCGGCTCGCTTCACATGACCATCCAGACCGCGGTCCTGATCGAGACCCTGGTCGCTCTGGGCGCCGAGGTCCGCTGGGCGAGCTGCAACATCTTCTCGACCCAGGATCATGCCGCGGCGGCGATCGCGGCCGATGGAATTCCGGTGTTCGCGGTGAAGGGCGAAAGCCTCGAGGAATATTGGGATTACGTCACCAGGATCTTCGACTGGGGCCAGGACACCACCGCCAACATGATCCTGGACGATGGCGGCGACGCGACCATGTTCGCGCTGTGGGGCTTTCGCGTCGAGAAGGGCGAGGAGCTGTTCACGCCATCGAACGAGGAAGAAGAAATCTTCGTCGCGACCCTGAAGCGGTTCCTCAAGGAGCGGCCGGGCTATCTCACCAAGACGGTTGAGACGATCAAGGGTGTCTCGGAAGAGACGACCACGGGCGTTCACCGGCTTTACGACCTCGCCAAGCAGGGCAAGCTCCCGTTCCCGGCGATCAACGTCAACGACAGCGTCACCAAGTCGAAGTTCGACAATCTCTACGGTTGCAAGGAGTCGCTGGTCGATGCCATTCGCCGGGCAACCGACGTCATGCTCGCGGGCAAGGTCGCCTGCGTCGCCGGTTACGGCGACGTCGGCAAGGGCTCGGCGGCTTCGCTTCGCAACGGCGGAGCGCGGGTCCTGGTCACCGAGGTCGATCCCATTTGCGCGCTGCAGGCGGCGATGGAAGGCTATGAGGTCGTGACGATGGAGGAGGCGACCAAGCGCGCCGACATCTTCGTCACCGCGACCGGCAACATGGACGTCATCACGCTCGAGCACATGCGGGCGATGAAGAACATGGCCATCGTCTGCAACATCGGTCACTTCGACAGCGAGATCCAGATCGGCGCACTTGCCAACATGAAGTGGACTGAGATCAAGCCGCAGGTCGACGAGGTCGAGTTTCCGGACGGCAAGAAGATCATCGTGCTGGCGAAGGGCCGCCTGGTGAATCTGGGCTGCGCAACCGGCCATCCGAGCTTCGTCATGAGCTCCAGCTTCACCAACCAGGTGCTTGCCCAGATCGAGCTGTTCACCAAGGCCGATCAGTACAAGAACGAGGTCTATGTTCTGCCGAAGCACCTCGACGAGAAGGTCGCCCGGCTTCACCTCGACAAGCTCGGAGTCCACCTCACCGA
>JBDZVP010000052.1:0-14568 GCA_040255765.1 Sphingomonadales bacterium
TGCCAGACAATCGATCCCTCGGGCGCGCTGATTTCGCGGGCCGCGATCAATTCCGGCCCGGCTGCGACTCGCGGCGTAGTCGCGGCATCGGTGATGACGACCGTCATACCCACGCGGGTTACTCCGTAGAGCAACTTGGCGAATCCCAGCGGCATCCGAATGCAGCCATGCGAGGCGGGGTAGCCGGGGAGATGCCCAGCGTGCAGCGCAACGCCGCCCCAGGTGACCCGTTGCATATAGGGCATCGGCGCATTGTCGTATTTGCTGGAATAATGCTCGACCTGCTTCTGCAGGATAGTGAAGACGCCCGTCGGCGTCTGGTGCCCCGTCTTGCCTGTCGAGACCGTCGTCGCACCGATTGGAACGCCGTTCCTGAAGACGGTTGCGCGCTGCGTTCGGGTGTTGACGATGACGAGCATCGGTCCGCTGGGCGCCACTTCTGGCGCCCACACGAACTGCCCGGCCTTGAGACTAGCGACGGTCTGGATGACCGACCCGGAATCGACCGGCACCTGCTGAGCTGCCGCCGAAGCGCCGATCAAGGCCGCGCCGGCAATCCCAACGAGGGGCGCAACACGCACGCCGGCTGCCTCAATGCGCGATCAGCAGCGGTACGGGCGCTTCCTTCAGCATGCACTTGGTCGTGCCACCGAACAGCGCCTGGCGGAATCGCGAGGTCGAAAACGCGCCCATGACGGCCCAGCCGAAGCGGCCGCTCTCCAGTTCCGAAAGCAGGAGCGACGAGACGGAATCATCGATGGGTGCCTTTTCACGAACGACTTCCGCCTTGATGCCATGGCGTGACAGATACTCGGCTGCGTCCGTAACCGGCGTACCGGCTGAACCATCCTCGATCTCCAACAGAGTCACGGAGTCGCTCAATTCGAGCAAGGGCGTTGCCGCCCGCAATGCCGCGGATGCCGGTCCCGAGCCATCCCAGGCGACCATCGCTGGATCGGCGGGTCGAAATCCCTGCTCGGTAGGCACGGACAACAATGGCTTGCCCGATTTGATGACCAGTCTCTCCACCAGTTTGTACAGCTGCGGCTGGAAGAAATTTGAAGTCTCGGAATTGACGACAATCAGATCGGCGAGTTGCGCCGCGTCCTTCATTGCGGGCTCAATGGCACCGGTCATCTCGATCCATTCGAAAGGAACGTCTTCCGAGGAAAGCCGCTTTTCGACTTTGGCCCGATTTTCCCGTTCGATCTCCTCCTCGACCTCGAGCATCATCACGCCACCAGACATATTGTAGGCATCGGCTCCGATGACGGGAGTAAACTCGGTCACATGCGCGCAGGTGAGGTGTCCCTGGAGAGCTCTCGCGGCATCGAGTGCACCTTGCAGCCGCGCCTCCTGGCCATCGTCGTCATGAATCAGGACGAGCACGTTTTTCATCACGGGTCTCCTTCCAGAAACTCGGAGAATCCTGATTCCACCAAAAAATATGAATCAGGAGAAATACGGAGGGCTTTACCCCGCCAGCGCCGCCTCGAGCGCCGGAGTCACCCGATCCACCGTATATGGCTTCTCGATCACCGGAACGCCCGCGAATTCGGCCGGCGGCGGCTCGACGTGACCACCTGTCGCAAGTACGAAAGGAATTCGCTTGTCGCGAAGCGCGTGGGCCACGGGCCAGGCCGTCTCGCCGTTCAGGTTGACGTCGAGGATCGCGACATCGAAGCCGCCCTTCTCCGTCTCGGCAATCGCGCCCTCGACGCTCTCGCAAGTGGCGTGGACGCTATGGCCGAGAGTCTCGAGAAAGTCTTCGAGCATCATGGCGATCAGCGGCTCGTCTTCGACAACAAGGATGGAACGCCCCGACATTATCCACCGCATATCCTGCTGAAACGGCTCGGCAAAGTCTTATTTCGTTTCGATGGCTTTACGGGCTGCCTCGGCCAGCTCCTGGACCGAGAAAGGCTTGGGAAGGAACGCCACCTTGTCGAGGTCGATCGACTTGCGCAGCTGTTCCTCTGCATAGCCCGACATGAACAGGATCGGCAGCTCCGGCCGTGACTTGCGCGCTTCGGCGACCATTGACGGCCCGTCCATCCCCGGCATCACGACGTCGCTGATAAGGAGCGCGATCTCTTCGCCCCTGTCGATCACCTCCAGCGCTTCTTCGCCGTTGTTGGCGGTTACGACCTTGTAGCCGTGGCGGGTCAGTGCCCGCTCGGCAACGGCGCGGACCATGGGCTCGTCCTCGACGAGGAGGACGGTGCCCGTGCCCCAAAGCTCATGCTCCTTCGGCTTGGCCGCCGCTTGGGTCTTCCCGGTTTCCGCTTCGACCCGATGGACGGGCAGGTAGATAACGAAGCGCGTCCCCTCGCCGACCTTGGAATCGGCGAATATGAACCCTCCCGACTGCTTGACGATTCCGTAAACGGTGGAAAGCCCGAGGCCGGTGCCCTTGCCCACTTCCTTCGTGGTGAAGAACGGCTCGAATATCTTGCCGAGCACGTTGGCGGCGATCCCGCAGCCGGTATCGGTCACGGAGAGCGCGCTATAATCCGCGATCGGAAGGATGTCGGAGCCGAGCTCCGCGACCTGGTCGGCGTGAACCGCGTAGGTCTGGATGGTCAGGGTTCCGCCGCCCGTCGCGGCCATTGCATCGCGGGCGTTGACCGCGAGATTGATGATAACCTGCTCCAACTGCCCAGGATCGGCGCGCACGGGACCGAGGTTGCGGCCGTGCTTGACGTTGAGCTTCACCGTCTCGCCGAGAAGCCGCTTCAGGAGGTGCGAAACCTCCGCGACCACATCGGTAAGCTGGAGGACCTGCGGACGAAGGGTTTGCTGGCGGGAGAATGCCAGCAGCTGCCGGGTCAGGCCAGCGGCGCGATTGGAGTTCGACTTGATCTGTTGAATGTCGTCGTAGTCGCTGTCGCCGGGCGTGTGCCGCATCAGCATCAGGTCGCAATGGCCGATGATCGCCGTCAGGATATTGTTGAAATCGTGAGCGACTCCGCCGGCGAGCTGGCCGACCGCCTGCATCTTCGTCGCCTGCATCACCTGCCGCTTGAGCTTGGCTTCCTCGCTGTTGTCCTTGAGCAAAAGGAGGACTGCCGCATCGCCGAGCCCGCGAAGCCCGGCGATGGTGAGCGCCACCGGCTCCTTCGGGCTCCGGGCGAGGCGGATGGCAAGGTCCCCCGACATTGCCGGTCCGCGGGCGTGGCGGCGCACGGCGTCGGCGACCGGCGCCTTGTCTTCCTTGACGACGAGGTCGCCGGGATAGACCGGCCGCGAAGCCTTGATTCCAGCGGCCGTCCGGAATGCATCGTTCATCGTCAGGAAGCGGCCGTCGCGATCGACCAGCGCAAGACCGATGGGCAGGATGTCCATCATCGCCTGAAGGTACTGCGAGCTGGACAAGGGCAAAGTGTCGGGGCTGTCGAAGAGATAGAAATTGGACCAGCCTTCGGTGCCCTGGCCGTCCAGCGGCAAGTGGATTGCACGGAGCGGACGGCCAACCTCGCCTTCGGCAATCAACCGGAACTGGCCTTCTTCGGCCGGCTGCACCAGCTCAGCGAGGCGGAGCTGCTCGCCATCGTCGCGCCCCGCAATGGCCCGGCGGCCAAACAGCGAGTTCCACGAAACGAGCTTTCCGTCGGGATCGACGAGGGCGGCGAGCAGGCCCGCCGAAGCGAGAGTTTCCCCGGGCTTCCCGCGCATTCGGGAAGCGGTGGCTGCGATGGGGTCCGTGGGTGCCGGCTTGAGGAAGCGCCAGAGCAAAAGGTCGCTGCGGGCACCAACCCGTTCGACTTCCACGGCGAAGCTGCCAGCACCGGTCTCGATTCCAGTCGCGCAACCGCCAGATTCGCGCCACGCCATTGCGCGCGCGGTCTCCAGCGCCTGCGCGGAATCGCTGTCGGCGGGAAGCTTGGCTGGTGGGCGGGCGTGGAAACGCTCGCGATAAACGGCATTTGCCGCAAGCACGGAGCCGTCGGCGTCGGTGACCACTGCGGGATCCGAAGTGAGCCCAAGCATCGCTCCGACAAGCGAGTAGTCCGGCACCGAGACGAGCTCACCAAGGTCCGGGGCTTTGGCCGGCTGGCCCCTCAGGAGAAGCGCCGAAGCCGCAAGCCCGACCGCACAAACCGCCAGGAACAGGAGCGCAGCCGTGGCCGCTCCACCAATCCACAGAATGCCGGCCACGGTAAGCGAGGAAGCGGCGGCGATCGCGGGGACGAGCCACCGCGATGCACCGCCGACGGGCCGCGAATCCAGGAGCGGAAGCTCCTGCTGCAGCATCTACCCGGCCCCGTTCAGGAGCTTACCAGATCCGCACCCGCTGGTCCGGCGTGAGATAGAGCTTCTGTCCAGGCTGCACATCGAACGCGGAATACCACGGATCCATGTTGCGCACGACGTTCGTGCGAACCGGGCATGGCGAGTGCGGGTCGGTCAGGAGCTGCTGGCGAAGCGCGGGCTCGCGGCTCTTGCAGCGCCACACCTGCGCCCAGCCGAGGTAGAAGCGCTGGTCGGCGCTGACCCCGTCGATCACCGGGGGCGGAGCGCCGTCGAGCGACGCGAGATAGGCGTCGTGGGCGACGGTCAGGCCCGCGAGGTCGGCGACATTCTCGCCCATCGTTAGCTTGCCGTTGACGTGCATTCCGGGAAGCGGCTCGTACGCATTGATCTGCGCCTCATACTTGTCGAGCCGCGATTGGAAGTTCTTCGCGTCGGCCGGGGTCCACCAATCGACGAGGTTGCCATGCAGGTCGTATTTGGCGCCCTGGTCGTCGAACTGGTGGCTCATCTCGTGCCCGATGACGGCGCCGATTCCGCCGTAGTTCACGGCAGGGTCCGCGTTGGGGTCGAAGAACGGCGGCTGGAGGATCGCGGCCGGGAAGACGATCTCGACCATCGTCGGGTTCGAGTAGGCGTTGATGGTCATCGGGGTCATTCCCCATTCCCAGCGCCGGATCGGACCCCCGAGCTTGCCAAGCTGGTAGGCGGTCTCGAACTTCGCCGACCGCATCGCGTTTCCGATCAGGTCGTCCTTATCGATGGCTAGCCCGCTCATATCGCGCCACTGGCTGGGATAGCCGATCTTCGGAGTGAAGGCGGCGAGCTTGGCGTGCGCCTTCGCCTTGGTTTCGGAACTCATCCAGTCGAGCGTGTCGATCCGGTGGTCCATCGCCGAGATTAGATTATGGACAAGCTTGTCGGCGGCGGCCTTGGTCTCGGGCGGGAAATATTTCGCGACGTAGAGCTTGCTGACGTCGTCGCCCATCGTGTCAACGGTGAAGTTCACCGCGCGCTTCCACCGCGGTTCCTGCTCCGGGGTTCCGGACAGCGTGGTGCCGTAGAAGCTGAAATGTTCCTGGTCGAAGGCCTTGGGCAGATAGGAGGCGTAGGAATCCAGCGATCGGACCAGCAACTGGTCGCGAAGCACCGACAGGGGCGCGCTTCCTATCAGCGCGTTGATCCCCTTGAACGCGCTCGGCTGGAAGACGATCACGTAATCGACGTTCGCGCCTTCATCCTTCAGGTAGGTGGGGAAGTCGAAGCCGGGCGCGAACTTGCGGACCTCGGCCAAAGTCATCTTGTTGTAGGTCTTGTTGGCGTCGCGGCTTTCTGCCCGGGTCCAGTGGACCTTCGCGACCTTGGTCTCGAAATCGAGGATCGCCTTGGCTCGCGAAGCAGCGTTCGGTTCGCCCGCAAACGCGAGCATCCTGGTCAAATGCTCGAGATATTTGGCTCGGGTTTCGGACAGCTTCGGGTCGGCTGAAAGATAATAGTCGCGGTCGGGCATCCCCAGCCCGCCCTGGATCACGTTCAGCGCATAGACCTCGGAATTCTTGCGGTCCTGGCCGATAAACATCCGGAACGGCGTGTCGATGCTGAGTTGGTCGGCGTCGGCATAGGCCTTGGTCAGCCCGGCCTTGGTCTTGATCGAGCGGACCTCGTTCAGCCAGGGCTCGAACGGCGCCAGCCCCTTGGCCTCCACCGCAGCCTCGTTCATGAAGCTTTCGTAGGCCGCTCCGATCTTGCTGTCCGGGTTCTTGGCCTGCTCCTCGATGATGGTCCGCGTGCGCTCCTTCGACAAATCGTCGAGAACGTTGAACATGCCGTAGCGCGACTTGTCGGCCGGGATCTGCGTGGTCTTGTCCCAGGTGCCGTTGGCATATTCGAAGAAGTCGTTTCCGGGCAGGACGCTCTTGTCCATTCCCGACGTGTCGATTCCGAAAGTCCCGTAGGTTGGCTTCGGAGCGATTGCGGCCGGGGCTTCCGGAGCGGCCGCTGACGGCACCAGAGCAGCGTCGGGCGGCGGCGGAACGGTGGCCGAACGGGTCGCGCAGCCGCCAAGAATGGTTCCGGCTGCGAGGACAGCAATCAAAATACGCATCGCTTCTAATCTCCCCACGAGAATCAACGACCTATAAGAGGACGCGGCAAAAGCCGTCAAAGTCGCTTGCAGAAAGCGAGCGCCGGAACGCAGAAGGGAACGATGGCCGAAACTTCCCTTCGCGACGTCGTGCTCGACCCCGATTGGCTGCCGCACACTTTCGATGCGGAAGGCTCTAGCCTGACTTTCGTCCATGTTCCTGGCGCGGCTCGCGGCGGCCTCATGTTCCTCTCGGACGAGCATTTCGCCGGCAATTTCGTGAAAGCGGCCTTCCCGGCAGCAGAAGTCGCGGCGCAGATCGGCGATGCCCGGCGCGCTCCGATCCACTTCATTTTTCACACCAGCTTTTGCGGCTCGACGCTCCTCGCAAAAGCGCTTGGCGTGCCGGGGACGAGCATCCTCAAGGAACCAGACGTTCTCATCAACCTCGCCAACCGGATGATCCGGAGCGACAACCAGGGGAACCGGCAGCGGCTAGAGCTTGTGCTGCGATTGCTGGAGCGGCCTTTCGCGCCAAACGAGACCGTGATCGTCAAGCCGACCAACTTCGCCAACCGGTTGCTGGAAAACACGCTCGCGCAGCGTCCGCAGTCCAAGGCGGTGCTGCTTTATTCGGATGTCGAAACCTTCCTCCGCTCGCTCCTCAAGCGCGGCATGTTCGGGCGGATTTTCGGCCGGAAGCTGTTCACCCAGTTACGAAGCTGGAGCCCGCTCGATTTCGGCTACGGTCCGGAAGAACTGCTACAGCTCACCGACGTCCAGGCTGCGGCGCTGGCCTGGCTGATGCAGATCCATCACTTCGACGCGATGGCACGGGCGTTCCGCGACCGCGTGATGCTACTCGATTCGCCGACCTTCCTCGCCAGTCCGGCCGACGCAATCGGCAAGACGCAGGCGCTGTTCGGGCTGGGGCTGGATCGTTCCGAGGTGGAAGCCATCGCGGCCGGTCCAGTCTTCTCCAAGCACAGCAAGTTCTCCGACCGCGACTATGATGCAGAGGCGCGGGCGAAAGAGCACGAAGCTGCAACGATGGCGCATTCCGAAGAGCTGGAGATGGTGGTGAAGTGGATTGAAGCGGTCGCCGCCCAGGTCGGAGCGCCACTCAAGCCCGGCTCATGAACCGGCTCGCGCCTTCCGCCGGCGGCGAAGCTTGCTCGCCAGCCACATCCGCCAGACGATCGCCGTAAGGAAATAGCCGACGACCACCGCGGCAATCGCAATCGTCAGGATTCCCAGCGCGATCGGCCCTGATGCCTCGCGCGCCCAGAATAGCAGATGAGCAAGCTCGCCCGACGCCTGCTGGGCAACAGCAGGACTGAGCACCCCGGTATCGGCGTGCAGCTCCCACATGCCGGTCCGATAGGCGGCGTAATACATCACCGGAATCGTGATCGGGTTGATCAACAATGTGAACGCCGCCGCGATCGCGACATTGGCCCGTAGCGGGATTGCCAGCAGAGCAGCGATGATCATGTGCATGAACGGAAGGACGATCCCGACGCCCAGGCCGATCGCCACCCCCCGCGGAACCGAACGCCGGTGCATCCGCCACAGCTCCGGCTTCGACAAGTGGCGAGCGAACGGGCGAAGGAAGCGATTGTCATGAATCGTTTCGCGCTTTGGAATATGGCGGATAATCCAGGCGGGCGCATGCATGGCGATGATCAGGCGCTGCGCCGGAGCAGCCGTTGCTGTTCCCGCTTCCAGTCGCGCTCCTTCACCGTCGCTCGCTTGTCGTGCACTTTCTTTCCCCGGGCGAGAGCAAGCTCGACCTTCGCTCGGCCGCGCCCGTTAAAATAGATGGAAAGCGGCACCAGCGTTAGCCCCTGCCGGGTAATGGCGCCGTTCAATTTCGCGATCTGCCGCTTGCTGAGGAGCAATTTGCGCTGGCGGCGAGGCTCGTGGTTGAGCCGGTTGCCGTGGCTATATTCGGGAATGTGGCTGTTGATCAGCCAGATCTCGTCGCCCTCGACCGTCGCATAGCTCTCCGCGATCGAGCCCTCGCCGTGGCGGAGCGACTTCACCTCTGTTCCGACCAGCGCGATTCCCGCCTCGAACTTGTCCTCGATGAAATAGTCGAAGCGCGCGCGCCGGTTCTCGGCGACGACCTTCGCTTTGTCGAATGGTGGCGGGAGCGGCTTGGCCATGGAGCTTAGATAAGGCCTGCATGCTCCAATGCAGCATCGACAACGCGTTTCGACGCTTCGGAAGCCTCAACGATCGGCAGGCGCGCTTCGATCGGAAAGCCGTTGCGCACCCGCGACAAGGCATATTTGGTCGGTGCCGGAGAGGCATCGCTGAACAGTGCGGCGTGCAAGGGGAAGAGCCTGTCCTGAAGCGCGAGTGCCTCGTCCCACCGGCTCTCGCGCATCGCGGTCTGGAAATCCGAGCAAAGCTTGGGAGCGACGTTGGCGCTGACCGAGACGCATCCGACCCCGCCCATGGCGTTGAAACCAAGCGCCATGTCGTCGTTGCCGGAGAGTTGGCAGAAGTCTTTGCCGCAGGCGATCCGTTGGGCGGAGACTCGCGCGAGGTTGCCGGTCGCGTCCTTCACCGCGACAATCTTCGGGTGCTTTGCGATTTCGCCGAGAGTCTCCACGGAAATATCCGCCACCGTTCGAGACGGGACGTTGTAGACGACGATCGGGATCGGCGACGCTTCAGCGATCGCAGTGAAGTGCGCCGCGAGCCCCGCCTGGCTCGGCTTGTTGTAATAAGGAACGACGACCAGTGCTGCGTCCGCCCCGAGATCGGCCGCCGCGCGGGTCCGCTCGATCGAAGCTTCCGTATTGTACGTCCCCGTCCCCGCAATCACCGGCACCCGGCCATTGGCTACGCGAACCACGGTCCCGATGACCTTGCGGTGCTCGTCCGAATTGAGGGTCGCGACTTCTCCCGTGGTCCCGCACGGCACCAGGCCGTTTGAGCCCTGTTCGATCTGCCATTCGACGAAGGCCGAAAGTGAGTCTTCGTCGACACACTTGCCCGAAAAAGGGGTTACGAGCGCCGGTATGGAGCCGAAAAACATGGCTTTTTCCTTCACTTGGGAGTCGTCGAGGGGTTAGAGTCCGCGTCCCGTTCAGCACCTGATAAGGAGACGGCCCGCATAATGTCCAGCATGGGTAAAAGGGCGTTTTTCATTCCAATCGTGCTGGCATTGACCGCCTCGGCTTCCGCGGTCCTGCCGTCAATCAACTTTCCGGACTCGGGCGTCGCGTCCGCCCAAAGCTCGAGCATCAACGGCTCGATCGCGCAATGGCGCCAGTTGCGCCAGGGCGGCAACTACAGCTTCGCGCAATATGCGAGCTTCCTGAACTACAACCACGACTGGCCGGGCGAGTCCAAGATGCGCCGCGATGCCGAGAAGGCCATGCGCCCGGGCGAGAATGCAGCGCTCGTTCTCGGCTTCTATGCGCAGGAAAAGCCGCAGAACGGCAATGGCTGGACCCGCTATTCCGATGCTTTGAGCGCGGTCGGCCGCGCAAGCGAGGCCGTCGAGGCGGCAAAGCGTGCCTGGACATCGAGCGACCTCAGTGCAGCGGACGAGGCCTACATCCTCGGCCGTTTCGGCGCATATCTGACGGCCCAGGACCATAATGCCCGCGTCGACTCGCTGCTTTTCAACAAGGACCCGAGCGACGCGGCACGCCTTCTGCAGTGGACGACTCCCGACCGGCGCGCGGCCTTCGCCGCCCGCATCGCCATGCAGCAGCGGTCCCCGGACGCCGAAACCCTATACCGCGCAGCCGCGCACAGGATCAGCGCCGACGCCGGCCTGCTGATGGACCGGCTTCGCTATCTACGCGACGGCGGCAACGAGAATATGGCGCGTTCGCTCGCCGCCCAGCCGCATCACTTCACGGAGAAGCCGGCCGATCCGGAACGCTGGTACGAGATGCTTCTCCTGCTCGCCAACGGAGCCGCCCAGGACCGGCAATGGCACTACGTCTATAATATCGCGCGCCAGCTCGACGACGCCTTCCCGCAAGGGACGCAGATTTCCGGCGAGGCCTATGGAGTCCGCGACAATTATACGAGCCTCGCCTGGCTCGCCGGGCGGGTCGCGCTCGACCGGCTGGACAAGCCGGGCAACGCCGTCGCGATGTTCTACCGCTACGCCTACGGCGGCAAGTCGCTGCAGGTCACCACGAAAGGCTTCTACTGGGCCGGTCGTGCCTCGCTCGCCGCTGGCCGGGCCGCGGACGCAAGCGCTTATTTCCAGCGCGCTGCGATGTATCCGGACCTGTTCTATGGCCAGCTCGCGCTCGAGCGGCTGGGCCGACCCGTTCCCGCTCCGAACTATCCGGTCGCGGTAGCGGCGACGGACCCCGAACGGGCGGCGTTCAATCAGAAGCGGCTGGTCCAGGCGACCCGCACGATGGCCTATTACGGCAACGAGCCGGAACGAATGCTGTTCGTCCGGGCACTCGCCGAATCGCTCAAGACGGACAAGGACCGTACGCTCGCGCTGGAGATGGCGCGGCAGCTCGACCGCCGCGATCTCGCCGTGTGGATCACGCGTGCGGCGCGAAACGACGGCGACGCCTTCTACGTCCGCGATGCCTATCCGACGCTTCGCTCCACTCCTCGCACCAGTTGGGCTCTGGCTAACGGGATCACCAGGCAGGAAAGCTCGTTCGACCAGAATGCGATAAGCTGGGCGGGCGCTCGAGGGATGATGCAGCTGATGCCGGCGACGGCTCGGGAGCAAGCTGGCAAGCTTGGCGTCGGCTATGACAGCAGCCGCCTCCATGATCCCGATTACAACGTCATGCTCGGCTCCGCTTACTTCCAGCGAATGCTGAACACATGGGACGGGAGCGTCCCGCTCGCGGTCGCAAGCTATAACGCCGGGGCCGGCAACGTTCGCAAGTGGATCAATGCTTATGGCGATCCGCGCAGCGGCCGAGTCGACATGATCGGCTGGATCGAGGCGATCCCGTTCAGCGAGACCCGCGGCTACGTCCAGCGGGTAATCGAGAACAGCGTTGTCTACGACAGCATCAACCCGCAGCCGACGCAGCGTACCGCGCTTCACGTTTCCCGCTATCTCGGAAAAGGCTCCCCGGGCTAAGCCATCCGGATGGCCGACAAGCCGCGATTCATCACTCCTGACGGATTCCGCCGGCTGAAGGCGGAATATGACCAGTTGTTCGGGGTCGAGCGGCCCAAGATCGTGGAAGTGGTGTCCTGGGCGGCATCGCTCGGCGACCGCTCGGAAAACGCGGATTACCTCTACGGAAAGAAGCGGCTTCGCGAGATCGACCGTCGGCTGGGCTTTCTGGCCCGGATCATGAAGGCCGCGAAGGTGGTCGACCCCGCCGAACAGCCCTCGCGCGACCAGGTCCGCTTCGGTGCGACGGTCGAGCTTGCCGACGAAGACGACAACCGCCGCACCCTGACCATCGTCGGCGACGACGAAACCGACGCGTCGGCCGGCAGGATCGGCTGGAGCGCTCCCCTCGCCCGCGCCTTTATTGGCGCAAGGGTTGGCGACGAACGCACCGTTCGCCTTCCCGCCGGCGAGAAGAGCTATGAAGTGATGAGCATCCGTTATCCCGGTTGACTTAGATGGACCGGCAGAACGCCGGCGCGCTCTTTGTCAGGCAAACGTCGGGTTTGATGTGCGAGGTCTTCCAATAGGTCATGAGACCGAGCTGGCCGGCAACAGCGGGAAAGCCGGGATCGTCCAGCACTCCGCGCATGCTTCGCTGCCAGAAGACTTTCGCGCCATGGGGAGCCAGATCGGCCACCTGGCTCGCAATCTGCAGAGCCTCATGCGTTGCTCCAAGCGCCGCAAGCATTCGCGCAACGTTCGAGTTTTGCTCGTCCTTAGGAAGCATAAGAAGATTTCTCACCGCCACGGCTTTCGCTTGGGAGCCGCCCGATGCCAACGCCTCATATCCCGACGTCAGCGCAGCGCGAGATTTCTCCGAGAGCTGGAATTGCGGGTCATGGAGAGCCTTCAGGGCGGCCGGATAGTCACCGGTATCGGTCCCCTCCTTGACTGCAAGCCACTTGTCGAAGTCCGAGTCCGGAGTGAGATCGACCGCCGCATCGAAATGGGAGCGAGCCTCTTCCGATTTGTCATTCGCGACGAGAACTTCAGCCAGACTTAGCTGCGAGCTTGGCCAGAGGGCCAGCCTGTCGGTCGAGTGACGGAATTGTTCGATCGCATCGCCAATGCGTCCGACGCTCGCAAGCATTTCGCCGTAGATGTAATGCTCGCAGTCGCAGTCCAGCGGCTGGGCTGCGATGGCCCGTTTCAGCAGACTTTCCTTCTGGATCCAATCTCTCGGGTCGATGAGCAGGGTCTTGTGCGATAGCGCTTCGCTATTGTTTCGATCGAGGGCGATCGCTTTGTCCGCTGCTTTGCGCCCTCCCGCGCGAGCCTCGTCGGCGAGCCGTCTGTCCGTTGCCAAAGCGGCGGTCTGCATGAAGCCATTGGCGACCGCCGACCAACCCCACGAGAAGTCGGGAACCGCCGCGACCACTCGCTGAGCAGACACAAGGGTCTTGTTTCCGCCAAACGACCAGTATTGCTGACAATAGAGCAGGTAGTCCTTCAGGGCGCTGTCCGGCAGCGGTTTGCGATAGGTCGAAGCCCCGAACAATCCGCAGCGAACGACGGTGCCCGCATCGACACCGATCAAGCGCGGAATTCGTGAGACCTGATCGGCGGGATAGTCCTTGCTGTCCGACCACAAGACGGCGCCGGAGCGCTCATTCGTCAAACGGGTGATAACACGGATTGAGTCACCGATGCGGTCGATCGTCCCGTCCAGGGCATAGGCAGGCGCCGTTCCCGGTGGGGGAGCCGAGGCCGTCGAAACCCCAATCACCCCATCGGCGTTGAACGCCGCCGTAATTTCCGAGCTGACGGTCTCTTTCATCTTGGCCGGCAGGTCGGCCGACAATGTTTTAAACCCAGGCAATCGAACCGTCATGCTGTTGGCGACAGGCTGGGATGGCCGCAGCAGCCACCATCCCCCGGCAATGATCGCCAACAGGAGCAGGCTGCCGGCGGCCGCACTCCAGATCCAACGCCGAGAAAAGGAGGGCGTAGCCCGGGGCGCGCGTTGGGCAGGCATGTCGGCAGCCGCTCTCTCGCCCGAAACCTGCCCTATGCGGGTGACAAGCGAATCGATCGATCGATCCCATCCTTCGAACGCATCGATCCACTGCCGCGTGGAAAGCTCGTAGGCGAAGGCGTCGCTCGGCTCGACGTCTTCGATACGCAGCGCCATCACCGGCACGCGATAGCGGCTTGCGAGCGACAGCTCTTTCTTGATCTCGTCCGAGTTGTTTGCGGCGTCCGAAAAGACCAGCACCATGGTCCGCGCGGTGCGGATCGAGCGCACGATGGCTTCCTGGTAATTCTCGCCGGGAGCGACATCGCGCGAGGAAATCCAGCAGGCGGTACCGCGGCGTTCGATCGCCTTGCAGACCGACAACGCCTGCTTTCGATCCGCGGTGGCGTAGCTGATGAAGACGGGCCCAGTCAGGCCGCTTTGGTCAGGCGTCGCTGGCGTCACTTCATTCACGGCGTGCCCCCTGCCGTAATGACGAAGCTTTACCGGCCTTCGGAATGGATGAGAAGCTTAACCTCTGTCGATGCCCGATGTCCGCTTTCAAGCCGGAGCGAGCATCAGGGGATTGAGCGGAGGTCGGGCGGGATCCATTCGCGCCGCGCCTCGACCGAGAACAGCCGCTGCGGCGAATAGAAGCGCAAGGGCCAGTCGCGGCGACCCATCGGCGAGAGCAGCAGCTCGTTGACCAGCTCGTGAAGCGGCTGCTTCAGGTCGGCTTCGGCGAGGAACAGGCGGATTCCGCGAAGGAAAACGCGAGTAATCGTCTCGTGATAGCCTTCGCTGTCGCTGTTCACCCCGCCGACGCTCTCATTATACGTGCGGATGATGTCCGGAAGCATCTTGTCGACGTCGATGTCCGGTCGTTTCAGAAGCAGGTAGGTGGTCGCGGCGAGGTGCGCCTCGTGGGTCCATTCGTCGCGCGGCAGAGTGCGCGCAAGCAGCCCTTCCCCGACGCGCTCGATGGCTTCGTCGGAAGGAAAGGGTCTCGGTTCGAATTCGGGCATCTAATCGGGTCCTGTGATGGGCCCGGTCAGTGGCCGGGCATCAAGCGGGCGTGGCTTGGCTTTGCGGTTGCGGCTGGCCTTGCGCGACCTTTGGGGCCGCTTGCCGGACGCCCTCGTC
>JBDZVP010000143.1:0-2668 GCA_040255765.1 Sphingomonadales bacterium
TCGCCGGTGAAATTGGCGAAATGCTCGATGTCCTCGAGCGTGACCGTGCGGCTTCCGGTGACCCAGGTATCGCCGATGTGAAGCTCGCTCATCTTCAGCCGGAAGGGGTGGGTGTCGATGATGTGCTTGGGGCCGCCTGCGACATATTGCTGCGTGATCGCGGCGATCATGGCCGGCGAAGACTGGAGCGCGGTGCGCTGCATGTAATGCTTCACGCCCCGGATGCCGCCCATCTCCTCGCTTCCGCCCGCGCGGCCGGGGCCGCCGTGGACGAGCACCGGAAGCGGCGAGCCGTGGCCGGTCGATTCCTTGGCGTTGGTGCGGTCGATGACCAGCATTCGGCCGTGGAAGGAGGCGGTGCGCTGGACGAAATCGCGGGCGGCGTCGGGGGAGTGGGTGAACAGCGACAGCGCCAGGCTCCCCTTGCCGCGGTTGGCGAGCGCAACCGCGTCATCGAGGTCACGGTACGGCATGATGGTCGAGACCGGGCCAAACGGCTCGACGTCGTGGACGGCCTCGGCTTTCCAGGGCTCGTCGCTTCGAAGCAGGATGGGTTGGAGGAAGGCGCCGCCCTTCACCGGCGCTTCGGCGTCGAGGTTGCCGGCGACGATCCGGGCGCCCGCGGCTTCCAGCTCGGCGATTTTCTCGCGGACGTCCTCACACTGGCTGGCGCTGACCAGCGCGCCCATCCGCGTGTCCTCGGCGCGGGGGTCGCCGACCTTCGTAGAGGCTAGGCGGTCACGAAGCGCGGCTTCGACGGCGTCGATGTAACCGGCGGGCGCGATGGCGCGACGGATGGCGGTACATTTCTGCCCGGCCTTCACCGTCATCTCGGTGGCAACCTCTTTGACGAACAGGTCGAACTCGGGCGTTCCGGGCGCCGCGTCGGGGCCGAGAATCGACGCGTTGAGGCTGTCCTGCTCGGCGATGAACTTGACACTCTCCCGCATCACCGTCGGGTGAGTGCGGAGCTTGTAAGCCGTGGAGGCGGAGCCGGTGAAGCTGACCACGTCCTGTCCCTGGAGATGGTCGAACAGGTCGCCGACGCCGCCGACGATCAGCTGCACCGCGCCAGGCGGGAGCAGGCCGCTTTCGATCATCACGCGGAACGCGGCTTCGGTGAGGTAGGACGTCGCCGACGCGGGTTTCACGATCGCCGGGACCCCCGCCAGCAGCGTCGGCGCGAGCTTCTCCAGCATTCCCCAAATCGGGAAATTGAAGGCATTGATGTGCACCGCCGCGCCCTGGAGCGAGGTGTAAATGTGCTGGCCGACGAACGTGCCGCCTTTCGACAGCGGCTCCAGCGACCCGTCGAGCAGGACGTGTGCGTCGGGAAGCTCGCGGCGCCCCTTCGACGAGAAGGAGAAAAGGGTGCCAGCGCCCCCCTCGATATCGATCCAGCCGTCCTTGCGGGTCGCGCCGGTCTGGTAATTCAGCTCGTACAGCTCTTCCTTGCGGGCCATGATCGCGAGGCCGAGGCCTTTGAGCATCCGCGCGCGCTCATGGAAGGTCATCTTTCGAAGCGCCGGTCCGCCGACTTCTCGGGCATGGCGGAGCATGCTTGCGAAATCGAGGCCGCCGGAGCCGGCAATCGCGACGGGTGCGCCATCGATCGCGCTCGGAAGCTCGGTGAGCCCGCTTTGGCCAGCGACCCAGCGGTCGCGCTCGTAATTGAGGAGTTGTTGAGTCTTCATGCCCCTCCTCTAGAAGAAGTTCGGGGCGAACAGGAGGGGTGACAAATGATCGAACCGGTTCGGCCCATCGAGCTTGCGGATATCGAGGCAGCGCGGGAGCGTATCGCGGGGACCGTGTTGCGGACACCGCTGGTGAAGCTCGACCTTGGCACGGGCGGGCCGGATGTGCGCCTCAAGCTCGAAAATTTGCAGCCGACCAATAGCTACAAGATCCGGGGCGCAGCCAATGCGGTGGCGAAGCTGTCAGCGCAAGAGAAGGCGCGCGGCGTGTGGACCATAAGCGCGGGAAACGCCGGGCAGGGCGTCGCTTACGCCGCGAGGGCGGCGGGCATTCCTTGCTCGGTCGTTGCAATCGAGACCGCGCCGCAGACGAAGCTCGACCGGATGCGGGCGCTCGGAGCGACGATCATCCCGGTGTCCTACAGCGAAGCGTGGAAGGCCGCCGAAGCACACGAATTCGAGGGACTCGACGGGACCTTCGTTCACCCGTTCGACAATGAAGACTTCATCGCCGGTCATGCCGTCATGGGCCTGGAAATCCTGGAGGATTGCCACGATGTGAAGACCGTCATCGCCGCGATCGGCGGTGGCGGCCTGATCACCGCTGTGGGAAGCGCGATGAAGGCGCTGAAGCCCGACGTACGGGTGCTCGGGAGCGAGCCGGAAACGGCTTCGCCTTATGCGTTGTCGTTGGCGAAGGGCGAACCGAGCGAGTTTCCCGACTGGCAGGCGAGTTTCGTCGATGGCGCGGGCGGGCAGAGCGTCACCCAGCGCATGTGGGACCGTATGCGGCCGGTCGTCGACGGGAGCGTCACGGTGACTCTGGATCAGGTCCGCGAGGCGATGCGGCTGATGGCAGACAAGGCGCGGGTGGTTGCCGAAGGGGCGGGAGCTTTGGCTCTGGCGGCGGCGCTGATCGGCGAAGCGGGCGAGGGACCGATCGTCTGCGTCGTGTCGGGCGGGAATATCGACCT
>JBDZVP010000001.1:0-26168 GCA_040255765.1 Sphingomonadales bacterium
CAACGCGACGGAATGAGGAGCAAGCCATGAAGCGGGGTTATTGCGACAATATCGAAAAAGCGACGGTCGAGAACGAGGACTTCCGCCGGGTGCTCTACACCGGCGAGCATATGCAACTGGTGCTGATGACCCTTCAGCCTGGCGAGGAGATCGGCGAGGAGGTTCATCCGGATCGCGACCAGTTCTTCCGGATCGAGGAAGGCGAAGGCGCCATCGACATCGACGGGCGCGAGAACCGGGTCGAGGACGATTTCGCGGTGATCGTGCCTGCGGGCGCGCGCCACAATGTCCGCAACATCGGCTCGCAACCGCTTCGGCTCTACACCCTCTATGGCCCGCCCGAGCACAAGGACCAGGTTGTCCAGGCGACCAAGGCCGAGGCCGACGCCCGCCACCATGACGAGGAATGGCAGGGCGAAACGACGGAATAGTTGCCAAGCGTTCGCAGCGGCGGCACCGTCGCTGCCATGACCAAGTCCCTCCACGACGTTTCCGACCCGCGAAACGCGTCGGTGCTCGTCAACATCAACGGCGAGTTGAAGCCGCGCAGCGAAGCGGTCGTGTCGGTGTTCGACAGCGGGTTCATGCTCGGCGACGGCGTTTGGGAAGGGCTGCGCGTCCACGGTGGCCGGATTGCCTTCCTCGACCGTCATCTCGACCGGCTGTTCGAGGGCGCCAAGGCGATTGCCATGGACATCGGCCTGTCGCGCGAAGAGCTGACCAGGCGCCTCTACGATACGCTCGACGCCAACGAAATGACCGATGGAGTTCACATCCGCCTGATGGTGACTCGCGGGCTGCGAGCGACGCCCTACCAGGATCCGCGCGTGATCGTCTCTGGAGCGACGGTGGTCATCGCTGCCGAGTACAAGGAGCCGCCGCCGGGGCTTCACGAGCGAGGGCTCAAGCTGTTCACCGTTCACGTCCGCCGCGGCGACCCGGCGGTCCAGGACCAGAAAATCAACTCGCACTCGAAGCTCAACTGCATCCTCGCCTGTATCCAGGCGATCGAGGCGGGCGCGGACGAAGGGCTGATGCTCGATCCCCACGGATTCGTGGCGACGTGCAATTCCACGCATTTCTTCATCGTCCGCAACGGCGAGCTGTGGACGTCGAGCGGGAAATACTGCCTCGGCGGGATCACGCGTGGGCTCACCCTCGAGATCGCCCGGGAGGCCGGAATTCCCGCCATCGAGAAGGACTTCTCGCTGACCGACGTCTACGGAGCGGACGAGGCATTCGTCACCGGCACCTTCGCGGGGATCGTGCCCGTACGCGAAATTGACGGGCGAAAGCTCACCGACGGCCGCGGCCCGATGGTCGAGCGGCTGCAGAAACTCTACGCCGAACGGATGAAGCGCGACGTGGCGGAGCAGAAGCGCCCGTGACGATCCGCATCGCGATGTGGTCGGGACCGCGAAACCTCTCCACTGCGATGATGCGCAGCTTCGGGAGCCGGGCCGATACCTTCGTTTCCGACGAGCCCTTCTACGGCTGCTTCCTCAAGGACAGCGGCGCCGGCCATCCGATGCGCGAGGAGACGATCGAATCGATGGATTGCGATTGGCGAAGCGTCGTGCACGCGCTTTCCGGCGATCCGCCGGACGGCTCTCCGGTCTGGTACCAGAAGCACATGTGGCACCACATGACGGGACCGATCGGCTACGCCGATTTCGATGGGTTCAAGCACGCCTTCCTGATCCGCGAGCCAGAGCGGATGATCGCGTCATACCTTCGCAAACGGGAGGCCGCGCGGTTCGAGGATTTCGGGCTTGAGCGGCAGGCGGAATTCTTCGAGCGCGAGGCCGACCGGCTCGGCAATGCACCGCCGGTGATCGACGCCAATGACGTGCTGTCGAACCCGGAGGCCGTGCTGTCGAAGCTCTGTGGCGCGCTCGGCATTTCATGGGACCCGGCCATGCTAAGCTGGGCTCCGGGGCGCCGCGCGACGGATGGCGTTTGGGCGGCGCATTGGTACAATGCGGTCGAGAAGAGCACCGGCTTCGGTCCTCCCGAGGCAGACCGCGTCGAACTCTCAGCCGAAGACCAATTCCTCGCCAGGCGAATGCGGCCCTATTACGAACGACTGGCGGCGCACAAAATCAGCGGCTGATCACTTCCTCTCATACGTCGCCGTGATCTCGGCCAACGCGATCTGGTGCTGTTTCGCCTGCTCCTCGAGCGCGGCGATTTTCGTGTCCGCCGGAAGTGTGAGCTTGTCGACGTCGAGCGCATAGAGCTTGAATCGATACCGATGAGGGCCGTGGCCCTTGGGCGGGCAGGGGCCGCCGTATCCGGACTTGCCGAAGTCGTTTACCGCCTGGACGAAGTTGGTATTGCTCGGCCCCTTGCCCTCGCCGCGCTCGATCGAGGTGCGCGTGTCCGGCATGTTGAACACGCCCCAGTGCCGGAAGGTGCCATTGGGCGCGTCAGGATCATCCATGATCAGCGTGAAGCTGCGGGTGCCCGGAGGCGCTTCCGGCCAGCTCAGCTGCGGCGACTGGTCGGCTCCGTCGCAGGTGTAAACTTCGGCGATCGGCTGCCCGTCCTTGATATCCTGGCTGCTCATGGTGAATTGGGCGACGGTAGTGCTGTCGTTCATCTGCTTGTCCTCCTTGGCCGCGCCGCAGCTCGCGAGGGCAGTCAGGAGCAGGACGGGCGCCAGTCGTGTCAACATGAATGTCCTCCGCAAAGGCTCGCGGAACGCCAGGCCAACGGAACGCCGGGCTTGTCTGTTCCGCAGCTCGCTATACATTGACGCTTCTCTAGCGCTCAGCCGTTGACGCTGGCAGGCGCGAAAGCTATGGGCCGCCGGTCCGCGCGACCTGTGCTCAGAATCGCTAGGCGGGCAAAGAGCTGAACATTGCTCAACTTGCGTGAAGGCCGGCTGGCCTGAGTGGCCGCCGACAGCTTTCGCGCTTTTTCTGTTGGGCAAAGTAACCGCCGGGCTTTCCGGCATAGATAAGGTGAAGGGCTTCATGCCGACGATTAACCAGCTGATCCGGAAGGGTCGCGAACCGCAGAAGGCCGCGTCGAAGGTCCCTGCGATGGATAAGAACCCGCAGAAGCGCGGGGTCTGCACCCGCGTCTATACGACCACTCCGAAGAAGCCGAACTCGGCGCTTCGCAAGGTTGCCAAGGTCCGCCTGACCAACCAGCGCGAAGTGATCAGCTATATCCCCGGCGAGGGCCACAACCTCCAGGAGCACAGCGTCGTGCTGATCCGCGGCGGCCGTGTGCGCGACCTTCCGGGTGTCCGCTATCACATCCTTCGCGGCGTGCTTGACACGCAGGGCGTCAAGGATCGCCGCCAGAGCCGTTCCAAGTACGGCGCCAAGCGTCCCAAATAATCACAGCAGCGAGTAAGCCCCGGATCGATTCCGGACACGGCTGAAGAGAAAAGGAACAGTTCAATGTCCCGTCGTCGCCGCCCAGAAAAGCGCGAAATCCTGCCCGATCCCCGTTTCGGGGACCTGGTCCTCTCCAAGTTCATGAATTCCGTGATGCTCGACGGCAAGAAATCGGTCGCCGAAGGAATCGTCTATGGCGCTCTCGACAATGTCGAGGCCCGCCTGAAGAAAGAGCCGCTGTCGGTCTTTCACGACGCGCTCAACAACGTGAAGCCGGGCATCGAGGTCCGCTCCCGCCGGGTCGGCGGCGCGACCTACCAGGTTCCGGTCGAGGTCCGTCCGGAGCGCGCCCAGGCGCTTGCGATCCGCTGGCTGATTTCGGCCGCCCGTGCGCGCTCGGAAAAGACCATGGCCGGCCGCCTGTCGGGCGAGTTGATGGACGCTTCGCAGAACCGCGGCAACGCGGTGAAGAAGCGCGAAGACACGCACCGCATGGCCGAGGCGAACCGCGCCTTCAGTCACTACCGCTGGTAATTTTCGTACCTATATCTGGGGAAGCCGGATCCGCCGGCTCCCCACATCGCTAAGGAATTTGTGAAATGGCCCGCAGCCATCCGCTCGAACGCTATCGCAACATCGGCATCATGGCGCATATCGACGCCGGCAAGACGACGACGACCGAGCGAATCCTCTATTACACCGGCAAGTCCTACAAGATCGGCGAAGTCCACGAGGGCTCGGCGACCATGGACTGGATGGAGCAGGAGCAGGAGCGCGGGATCACGATCACGTCCGCGGCCACAACCACCTTCTGGAAAGCCGAGGACGGTCAGGGCCCCGAGCACCGGATTAACATCATCGACACCCCCGGCCACGTCGACTTCACGATCGAGGTCGAGCGTTCGCTGCGGGTGCTCGACGGCGCGGTGGCGGCGTTCGACGGCGTTGCGGGCGTCGAGCCCCAGTCGGAGACTGTTTGGCGGCAGGCCGACAAGTACGGCGTCCCGCGCATGTGCTATATCAACAAGCTCGATCGCACCGGCGCTGATTTCTATTATTGCGTGCAGACGATCATCGATCGCCTGGGCGCCACTCCGCTTCCGCTCTACCTTCCGATCGGCGCGGAAAGCGATTTCGTCGGGCTCGTCGATCTGGTCAACAACCGCGGGATCATCTGGAAGGACGAAAGCCTCGGAGCGAAGTTCGACTATGTCGAAATCCCGGAGGACCTGAAAGACAAGGCGGCCGAGTACCGGCAGAAGCTTGTCGAGCTTGCGGTCGAGCAGGACGACGACGTGATGATGGCCTACCTCGAAGGCGAGGAGCCGGACGCCGCGACTCTCAAGAAGCTGATCCGCAAGGGCACGCTTAGCCAGGCGTTCGTCCCGGTGCTGTGCGGTTCGTCGTTCAAGAACAAGGGCGTTCAGCCGCTCCTCGACGCGATCGTCGATTACATGCCGAGCCCGCTCGACATTCCGCCGGTCGACGGCGTCAAGCTCGATGGCGAGACCAAGGACACGCGCCCGGCCGACGACAATGCGCCCTTCTCGGCGCTGGCGTTCAAGATCATGAACGACCCGTTCGTCGGCTCGCTTACCTTCGCTCGTATCTATTCGGGCAAGCTCAGCAAGGGCTCGTACCTGAACTCGGTAAAGGACAAGGACGAGAAGATCGGCCGAATGCTGCTGATGCACTCGAACAACCGCGAGGACATCGAGGAAGCGTTCGCGGGCGACATTGTCGCTCTCGCCGGTCTCAAGGAGACGACGACGGGCGACACGCTCTGCGCCAAGAATGCTCCGATCATCCTCGAGCGGATGGAGTTCCCGGACCCGGTCATCGAGCTCAGCGTCGAGCCGAAAACCAAGGCCGACCAGGAGCGGATGGGCATCGCCCTCAACCGCCTCGCGGCCGAGGATCCGTCATTCCGGGTTTCGACTGACCATGAGTCGGGCCAGACGATCATCAAGGGCATGGGCGAGCTTCACCTCGACATTCTCGTCGATCGAATGAAGCGCGAGTTCAAGGTCGAAGCCAATGTCGGCGCTCCGCAGGTCGCCTATCGCGAGTCCCTCGCGAAGCCGGTCGAGCTCACCTACACCCACAAGAAGCAGTCGGGCGGCTCCGGCCAGTTCGGCGAGGTCAAGGTGGCGCTTGAGCCGGGCGAGCGCGGCAGCGGAATCGAGTTCATCGACGAGATCAAGGGCGGCAACATCCCGCGCGAATATATCCCGTCGGTGGAGAAGGGCATGCGGGAGACGGCCGAGACCGGTTCGCTGATCGGCTTCCCGATCATCGACTTCAAGATCCGGCTGATCGACGGCAAGTACCACGACGTCGACTCCTCGGCGCTTGCGTTCGAGATCACCGGCCGCGGGGCAATGCGCGAAGCCGCCCAGAAGGCGGGGATCAAGCTGCTCGAGCCGGTCATGAAGGTCGAGGTCGTCAGCCCCGAGGAGTATCTCGGCGACGTCATCGGCGACCTCAACAGCCGGCGCGGGCAAATCCAGGGCACCGACAGCCGCGGCAACGCGCAGGTCGTCGAGGCGATGGTCCCGCTCGCCAACATGTTCGGCTACGTCAACCAGCTGCGCTCGTTCACGCAAGGGCGGGCACAGTACACGATGCAATTCTCTCATTATGAGGAAGTGCCTCAGAACGTCGCCGACGAGGTGAAGGCGAAGCTGGCATAACCGGAATTTTGTAGCTATGGGCGCGACCGCGAACGGGCGCCGCGCCCGAAATTATCGAAAACGAGAGGCGTAAAATGGCGAAGGCTAAATTCGAGCGGACGAAGCCGCACGTGAACATCGGAACCATCGGTCACGTCGACCATGGAAAGACCACTCTGACCGCAGCGATCACCAAGGTGCTCGCGGAGACGGGCGGCGCAACGTTCACCGACTATGCGAACATCGACAAGGCGCCGGAAGAGCGCGAGCGCGGAATCACCATCTCGACCGCACACGTCGAGTATGAGACCAACAACCGCCACTACGCCCACGTCGATTGCCCGGGTCACGCCGACTATGTGAAGAACATGATCACCGGCGCCGCGCAGATGGACGGCGCGATCCTGGTCGTGTCGGCCGCCGATGGCCCGATGCCGCAGACGAAGGAGCACATCCTGCTCGCCAAGCAGGTCGGCGTTCCGACGATGGTCGTCTTCCTCAACAAGGTCGACCAGGTCGACGATCCCGAGCTGCTGGAGCTGGTCGAGCTGGAAATCCGCGAAGAGCTCAGCAAGCGCGAGTTCGACGGCGACAATATTCCGATCATCGCCGGTTCGGCGCTCGCCGCTCTCGAGGGCAAGAATGACGAAATCGGCAAGGACGCCATCCTGAAGCTGATGGCCGCGGTCGACGAGTGGATCCCGACTCCGGAGCGTCCGCTCGACAAGCCGTTCCTGATGCCGATCGAGGACGTGTTCTCGATCTCCGGCCGCGGCACCGTCGTGACCGGCCGCGTCGAGACCGGCGTCGTCAAGGTCGGCGAGGAAGTCGAGATCGTCGGAATCAAGGACACCGCCAAGACGGTCGTCACCGGCGTCGAGATGTTCCGCAAGCTGCTCGACCAGGGGCAGGCCGGCGACAACATCGGTGCGCTTCTTCGCGGCGTCGGCCGCGAGGACGTCGAGCGTGGGCAGGTTCTCGCCAAGCCCGGCTCGATCACTCCGCACACCGACTTCCAGGCGGAAGTTTACGTCTTGTCGAAGGATGAGGGCGGCCGCCACACGCCGTTCTTCGCCAACTATCGTCCGCAGTTCTACTTCCGGACGACGGACGTCACCGGCGAGGTCGTCCTCCCCGAGGGCACCGAGATGGTGATGCCGGGTGACAACGTTACGCTCGGGGTCAAGCTGATCGCACCGATCGCCATGGACCAGGGGCTTCGCTTCGCAATTCGCGAAGGCGGTCGGACCGTCGGCGCGGGGGTTGTCGGCGCGATCTCGAAGTAATATAGGGCGCGAGCCGTCCGGGTCCCTCACGGATTCGGACGGCTTGCACTTTAGTTCATTGAATTTGCGGGCCGCGGCATCTTGCCTCGGTTCGCCGGCTCTTTCGCATCGGTAGGGACATGGAAACGCAGAATATCCGGATTCGCCTGAAGGCTTTCGATCATCGAGTGCTCGATCAGGCAACTGGCGATATCGCCGACACGGCGCGCCGAACGGGTGCTCTGATCCGCGGTCCCATTCCCCTTCCGACGCGAATCGAGAAGTTCACCGTCAACCGCTCGCCGCACATCGACAAGAAGTCGCGCGAGCAGTTCGAGGTGAGGACCTACAAGCGGCTGCTCGATATCGTGCAGCCCACGCCGCAGACGGTCGATGCTCTCATGAAGCTCGACCTCGCCGCCGGCGTCGATGTGGAGATCAAGCTGGCGTAAGCCGGTACGTCGCCCCAGCGAAAGCTGGGGTCTCCCGACGGAAGGGCTCGATCCTTCCCGCTGAGGTCCCGGATCAAGTCCGGGAAGACGGAATAACGAGGATACCGCGGAGCTTTGCTCCGGCTGCGTCCCCGCCGCTCCATGATGGAGCACTGGCCCAGGCGGGGCATGCGGAAATTTTGGATGGGCTTCACGCACTCGGGAATGTTCCCGTGTGCCTCTGTGTAGGAGCAATTGGTCATGCGCACCGGCGTGATCGCGAAGAAAGTAGGAATGACCCGCCTGTTCCAGGCGGACGGCCGGCATGTGCCCGTCACCGTCCTCCAGCTGGACGAGGTTCAGGTCGTCGGCCGCCGCGAGGCCGATCGTGACGGCTACACCGCCGTCCAGCTTGGAGCCGGAAAGGCGAAGGCGAAGAACGTCGCCAAGCCGCAGCGCAGCGCGTTCGGCAAGGCGAAGGTCGAGCCGAAGGCGAAAGTCGTCGAGTTTCGTGTCGCCGAGGACGCTCTCCTCGATGTCGGCGCGACCCTCAGTGCCGACCACTTCGTGGCCGGCCAACTGGTCGACGTCGTTGGCGTGACCCAGGGCAAGGGTTTTGCAGGCGGAATGAAGCGCTGGGGCTTCGGCGGTCTTCGCGCCAGCCACGGTGTTTCGGTGTCGCACCGCTCGCTCGGTTCGACCGGCAACCGTCAGGATCCGGGCCGCGTCTTCAAGAACAAGAAGATGGCCGGCCACATGGGCTCTCGCAATCGCACGCAGCAGAATCTGGAGGTGGTCCGCACCGATCCCGCTCGTGGCCTCCTGTTCATCAAGGGCTCGGTTCCCGGGCACAAGGGCAGCTGGTTGACGGTCCATGACGCGATCAAGATTCCGCGCCGCGACGACGTTCCTTATCCGGCTGGCCTGTTCGAGGCCGGCAAGAGCGAGCCGGTCGAAGAGCATTCGACGGCGGGCCTGGTCGACGAGGCCGCGGTCCACGAAATGCCGGCGCTTCCGAGCGACGAGGAAGTCGCTGCGATCGCGGCCGAGCAGGAAGCTGGCGCTGCCGCCGAGGCGGAAGCCGCTGAAAACAAGGACTCCGGCGCTGCCGAGGGCGAAGCCCCCGCCGGCGACGAGAGCAAGGAAGGCTAACCGATGAAGGTCAAGGTCCAGACCCTCGACACCGGCAAGGGCGGCGACATCGAGCTCGACGATGCCGTTTTCGGCGTCGAGCCGCGCGCCGATGTGCTTCACCGCGTCGTCACGTGGCAGCTCATCAATCGTCGCGCTCCGGCACGCGCCGCTCGCGAACGCAGCGACGTTGCCCGCACCGGCAAGAAATTCGGCCGCCAGAAGGGTGGCGGAACGGCTCGCCACGGCGATCGCCGCGCTCCGATTTTCGTCGGCGGCGGCAAGGCGCACGGCCCGCGTGCCCGAGTGTTCACGTCGAGCCTCAACAAGAAGGTTCGCGCGCTCGGCCTGAAGATGGCGCTGTCGTCCAAGGCTCGCGAGGGCAACCTCATCGTCGTCGACAACCTCGACCTTCCTGAAGGCAAGACGAAGGAGCTTCGCAGCCGGCTCGGCAGCCTGGGTTTCGGCAAGACCGCGCTGGTGATCGACGGCGACGCGCTGAACGTCGGCTTTGCCCGCGCTTCGTCGAACCTCGAGAGCATCGACCTGCTGCCGGCGGTCGGAGCCAATGTTTACGACATCATGCGGCACGAGACGCTGGTTTTGACCCGCGCCGCGGTCGAGAAGCTGGAGGCCCGGTTCAATGGCTAAGAAGCAGCAGGCCGAGGTGAACGCGCGTCACTATGACGTCGTCCTCAGCCCCCACATCACCGAGAAGTCGACGATGCTCTCCGAGCATAACGCGGTCGTCTTCAAGGTCGCGAACGGCGCCTCGAAGCCCGAGATCAAGGAAGCGATCGAGGCTTTGTTCAACGTCAAGGTCACCGGCGTGAACACGGTCCTGACCAAGGGCAAGAGCAAGCGCTGGAAGGGCAAGCCCTACAAGCGGTCCGATTTCAAGAAAGCGATCGTCACTCTCGCCGAGGGCCAGACGATCGACGTGACGAGCGGAATCTAAGCGATGGCACTCAAGCAATATAAGCCGACCAGCCCAGCGCGCCGCGGCCTTATCCTCGTCGACAAGTCGGCGCTTTGGAAAGGCAAGCCGGTCAAGAAGCTGACCGAGGGCAAGCGCAAGACCGGTGGCCGCAACAACAAGGGCCATGTGACCAGCCGCGGGATCGCCGGCGGTCACAAGCAGAAGTACCGGATCATCGACTTCAAGCGCCGTACGTGGGACGTCCCCGCGACCGTCGAGCGCCTGGAATATGACCCGAACCGCTCTGCGTTCATCGCGCTCGTCACCTACGAAGGCGGCGAGCAGGCCTATATCCTCGCTCCGCAGCGCCTCGCTCCGGGCGACAAGGTCGTCGCCGGGAAGAAAGTCGACGTGAAGCCCGGCAACGCGATGGAAGTCGGCCAGATGCCGGTCGGAACCATTGTCCACAATGTCGAGCTGAAGCCCGGCAAGGGCGGCCAGATCGCCCGCGCTGCAGGTACCTATGTGCAGGTCGTCGGGCGCGACAAGGGAATGGTCATCGTCAGGCTGAATTCAGGCGAGACCCGCTACGTGCGCTCCGACTGCATGGCGACCGTGGGCGCCGTGTCCAACCCGGACAATGCGAACCAGACGTTCGCGAAGGCGGGCCGTACCCGCTGGATGGGCAAGCGTCCGCTGACCCGCGGCGTCGCCAAGAACCCGGTCGACCACCCGCACGGCGGTGGTGAAGGCCGGACTTCGGGCGGCCGTCACCCGGTCACTCCATGGGGCAAGCCGACCAAGGGTGCCCGCACTCGTAACAACAAGGCGACCGACAAGTTCATCATCCGGTCGCGTCACGCGAAGAAGAAGGGTTAAGCAATGGCCCGTTCCATCTGGAAAGGCCCGTTCGTCGAGCTTTCGCTGCTGAAGAAGGCGGAAGCTGCGCAGGAAAAGGGCGGACGCGCACCGATCAAGACCTGGTCGCGCCGTTCGACGATCCTGCCGCAGTTCGTCGGCCTCACCTTCAATGTCTACAACGGCCGCAAGTTCGTGCCGGTTTCGGTCAACGAGGACATGGTCGGGATGAAGCTCGGCGAGTTCGCTCCGACGCGCACCTTCCACGGCCACGCAGCCGACAAGAAGGGCCGCTGATCATGGGCAAGCAAGCTGCACCCCGAAAGGTTGGCGAGAAGGAAGCGCTCGCGGTCGGCACCACGATCCGCGGCTCCGCCCGCAAGCTCAACCTGGTCGCCGGCCTCATCCGCGGCCGCAAGGTCGAGGAAGCGCTCAACATCCTCAAATTCTCTCCCAAGGGAATGGCCGAGGATGTCCGCAAGGTGCTCGCTTCGGCGGTCGCCAATGCGGAGAACAACCATAATCTCGACGTCGACGCGCTCGTCGTCGCGGAAGCGAGCGTCGGCAAGTCGCTGTCGATGAAGAGGTTCGCGACCCGCGCCCGAGGCCGCTCGGCGCGGATCGTCAAGCCATTCAGCCGAATTCGCGTCGTCGTTCGCGAGCAGGAAGAAGCATAAGCATGGGCCAGAAAACCTCACCTGTCGGGCTTCGCCTGCAGATCAACCGGACCTGGGACAGCCGCTGGTTCGCGGAAGGCCAGGATTACGGCCGGCTTCTGCTCGAGGACCTCAAGATCCGCCGCTACATTCTCGACCTGCTCCCGCAGGCCGCGATCTCGAAGGTGGTGATCGAGCGTCCGGCGAAGATCTGCCGGATTTCGATTTACGCTGCCCGCCCGGGTGTCATCATCGGCAAGAAGGGCGCCGACATCGAGAAGCTTCGCAAGAAGCTGTCGTCGATGACGGATAGCGAAGTCAGCCTGAACATCGTCGAGATCCGCAAGCCCGAGGTCGACGCCAAGCTCGTCGCCCAGGGCGTCGCCGACCAGCTCGAGCGCCGTATCGCTTTCCGCCGGGCAATGAAGCGCGCGGTTCAGTCCGCCCTCCGCCTCGGCGCGGAAGGCATCCGGATCACCTGCGCCGGCCGTCTCGGCGGCGCGGAAATCGCCCGGACCGAATGGTATCGCGAAGGCCGGGTTCCGCTGCACACGCTTCGCGGCAACGTCGATTACGCGGAGGCCGAAGCGCACACCGCTTACGGCGTCTGCGGAGTGAAGGTCTGGATCTTCAAGGGCGAAATCCTGGGTCACGACCCGACCGCCCAGGACCGGCTGATGATGGAGGCCCAGACCTCCGGAGTCCGCCCGGCCCGCGAAGACCGTGGTCGCTAAGGCTTAGGAACAAGAGATGCTGCAACCCAAGCGCACAAAATTCCGCAAGGCCTTCAAGGGCCGGATCCACGGTAACGCCAAGGGCGGGACCGAGCTGAACTTCGGCGCCTTCGGCCTCAAGGCCATGGAGCCGGAGCGGATCACCGCCCGCCAGATCGAGGCGGCTCGCCGCGCGATCCAGCGCCACATCAAGCGCCAGGGCCGTTTGTGGATTCGGATTTTCCCGGACGTTCCGGTCAGCTCCAAGCCCGCCGAAGTCCGCATGGGCAAGGGCAAGGGCGCGCCCGAATTCTGGGTCGCCCGGGTCAAGCCCGGCCGGATCCTGTTCGAACTCGACGGCATCCCGGGCCCCCTCGCCAAGACGGCGTTCGAGCGGGCAGCGGAGAAGTTGCCGATCAAGACCAAGGTCATCGCCCGCCTGGGCGAGACGTTGCTCGTGGAGGAGCGTTAAGATGGCGGCGATCGACGATCTCAAGGTCAAGACCGACGACCAGCTGCAGCAGCAGCTGCTCGAGCTGAAGCGTGAGCAGTTCAACCTGCGCTTCCAGGCGGCGACCAACCAGCTTGAGAAGCCGTCGCGGGTGACGGTGGTCCGCAAGACCATCGCCCGGATCAAGACGCTTCAGAACCAGCGCGCCCGCGTGAACGCGGCGAAGGCGTAAGGAGAATATTCGAGATGCCAAAGCGCGTCCTGATCGGAACCGTCGTTTCGGACAAGGGTGACAAGACCGTCACCGTCCGCGTCGACCGGCGGGTGAAGCATCCGCTGTACGGCAAGATCATCCGCCGTTCGAAGAAGTACCATGCCCACGACGCGGACAATGCGTTCCGCATCGGCGAGCAGGTGCGGATCGAAGAGTGCAAGCCGATTTCGAAAACGAAGAGCTGGACGGTGATCGAGCGCATCGGGGCCGCCAAGGCCGCAGTGATCGACATCGACGAGCCGGATGTCGTCGCTCCCGAAATGGAGCCGGCGGAGAAGGCCGAAAAGAAGACCGAGAAGCCGGCGAAGGCTTCGAAAGCCAAGGGCAAGGGCGCCAAGGACAAGGCCGAGGCGGAAGATACCGCCGAAGCCGACGCCGAGGCCTGAGCTGATTTTGAGAGGATAAGGGTCGAACAATGATCCAGATGCAGTCCAACCTGGACGTCGCGGACAACAGCGGCGCGAAGCGCGTCCAGTGCATCAAGGTGCTGGGCGGCTCCAAGCGCCGTGTTGCCGGCGTCGGCGACATCATCGTCGTTTCCGTAAAGGAAGCGGCGCCGCGCGGCCGAGTGAAGAAGGGCGACGTTCACCGCGCGGTGATCGTCCGCACCGCCAAGGACATCCGCCGTCCCGACGGCTCGGTGATCCGCTTCGACAGCAACGCGGCTGTGCTCGTGAACAAGAGCGATGAGCCCATCGGGACCCGTATTTTCGGGCCGGTGGTTCGCGAACTTCGTGCGCGCAAGCACATGAAGATCATCAGCCTCGCCCCGGAGGTTTTGTAATGGCGATGAAGATTCGCAAGGGTGACACGGTGGTGGTGCTTGCCGGCAAGGACAAGGGCCGCACCGGCGAGGTCACGAAGGTGATTCCGAGGGACGACAAGGTCGTCGTTTCGGGGATCAACGTTCACGCTCGCCATCGCAAGCCGACGCAGGCCAACCCGCAGGGCGGGATCGAGCGCAAGGAAGCGCCGCTTCACATTTCCAACGTCGCGGTTGCCGATCCCAAGGACGGCAAGCCGACCCGAGTCCGCTTCGAGGAACGCGACGGCAAGAAGGTCCGCGTCGCCTCCAAGTCGGGAGAGCTGATCAATGGCTGAGAACGAGAACAAGGTCGAAGCAGCCGAGGCGCCCGCGAAGGCCGCCAAGCCGGCGAAGAAGGACTCCAAGTCCTACACGCCGCGGCTGAAGGCCGATTATGACGATCGCATCGTCAAGGCGATGACCGAGAAGTTCGGTTACAAGAACCGGCTCGAGGTCCCGCGGCTGGACAAGATCGTCATCAACATGGGCGTCGGCGAGGCGACCCAGGACAAGAAGAAGGTCGAGGCGGCCGCTGCCGAAATGGAGGCTATCTCCGGGCAGAAGCCGGTGATCACCAAGGCCAAGAAGTCGATCGCCCAGTTCAAGCTGCGCGAAGGCATGCCGATCGGAGCGAAGGTCACCCTTCGCCGCGAGCGCATGTACGAGTTCCTGGACCGGCTGATCACCATCGCTCTTCCGCGCGTTCGCGACTTCCGGGGGCTCAACCCCAAGTCGTTCGACGGCCGCGGCAATTATGCGATGGGCCTGAAAGAGCAGATCGTCTTCCCCGAGATCAACTACGACCAGATCGACAAGGTCCGGGGCATGGACATCATCGTAACCACCACCGCGAAGACGGACGAAGAGGCGCGCGAGCTGCTGCGCCTGTTCAACTTCCCGTTCCCCGTGGAAGCAGAGGAAAAGCAGGCCGCGTAATGCGGGCTGCGTAGGAGAAGAACTTAAGTCATGGCGAAACTGAGTTCGATCAACAAGAACGAGCGTCGCAAGAAGCTCGTCCAGAAGTACGCGTCGAAGTACGAGAAGCTCAAAGCTATCGCGAACGACGAGTCCAAGGACGAGACCGAGCGGCTGATCGCACGGCTGAAGATGGCCGAGCTCCCGCGCAACGGGAACCCGACGCGCGTCCGCAACCGCTGCGAGCTGACCGGCCGCAGCCGGGCTTATTATCGCAAGTTCCGCCTGTCGCGGATCATGCTCCGGGAATTGGCCAACAAGGGCCTGATCCCCGGCGTCACTAAGTCGAGCTGGTAAGGAGGATCACCAATGTCGATGAATGATCCCCTGAGCGATCTGCTCACCCGCATCCGCAACGGCCAACAGGCGCGCAAGGACTCGGTCCTGACGCCGGCGTCAAAGCTGCGCTCGCACGTCCTCGACGTGCTTCAGCGCGAGGGTTACATCCGCGGCTATAGCGAAGAGGTGCTCGCCGGCCAGAAGGGCCTGCGCATCGAGCTCAAATATTTCGAAGGCCAGCCGGCGATCCAGCATCTGGCGCGAATCTCCAAACCAGGCCGCCGGGTCTATTCGGGCTCGAAGGACTTGCCGCGAATCCGCAACGGCCTGGGCGTGGTCATCGTGTCCACCCCGCGCGGCGTGCTCTCTGACGCTGAAGCGCGCGAGCAGAACGTCGGCGGCGAAGTGCTTGCGGAGGTGTTCTGATGAGCCGCATCGGTAAAAGGCCGGTCGCGATCCCGGGCGGCGTTTCGGCGTCGGTCGAGGGTGACGTGCTGACCGTGAAGGGCCCCAAGGGCACGCTGACCATGCACATGCTCGACGACGTCAAATATGATATCGCCGACGAAGCGATCAGCGTCCAGCCGGCGACCCCGACCCAGCGCGCCCGCGCTGCCTGGGGAATGCAGCGGACCTTGGTCCAGAACCTCGTCACCGGGGTGACCGAAGGTTTTTCGAAAACCCTCGAGATCACCGGCGTTGGCTATCGCGCCCAGGCGCAGGGCCGGAACCTCAGGCTCCAGCTCGGCTACAGCCACGACGTGAACTTTCCGGTTCCCGAGGGCGTGGACGTCAAGACTCCCGACGCCAACACCGTCGAGATCAGCGGAATCGACAAGCAGAAGGTCGGCCAGGTCGCGGCCGAAATCCGCCGCTGGCGCAAGCCGGAGCCGTACAAGGGCAAGGGCATCAAGTACCGCGGCGAGTATATCTTCCGCAAAGAAGGCAAGAAGAAGTAGCCATGGCGAAACTCTCTCTGTTCGACCGCCGGCGCCGCCGGGTCCGCACCGCGCTTCGCGGCGTTTCTGCCGGCAAGCCGCGCCTGTCGGTTCACCGTTCGGGCCGTCACATCTACGCCCAGGTCATCGACGATGCCGCCGGCAAGACCCTGGCTTCGGCTTCGACCCTCGACAAGGATATGAAGGCGAAGGGCACAGCCACTCGCGACGGCGCAACTGCGGTCGGCAAGGCGATTGCCGAGCGCGCCAAGAAGGCCGGTGTTTCCACCGTCGTCTTCGATCGTGGCGGCTTCCTCTTCCATGGCCGGGTCAAGGCGCTGGCCGATGCCGCCCGCGAAGGCGGATTGGAGTTTTAAATGGTGCAAGAGAACGAAACCCCCGAAGTGACCGAGGCTCCTGAGGTGACTCAGGAAGGTGTCGCCGAGGCGCAGACCGAGGTTCCGGCCAAGGAAGATGCCGTCGTTCCGACCGAGGGCGAAGCCCCCCGCGGTCGCAGCGGCCGCGGGCGTGGCCCCGGTGGCGGCGGACGCGGCCCGGGCGGCGGGCGCGGACGCGGCGGCGACCGCGGCGGACGCGGACGTCGTGACGATCGCCGTGGCGGCCGTGGCGGCGACGACGATGGCGGCGAGGAGCTGATCGAAAAGCTCGTCCACATCAACCGCGTCTCCAAGACCGTGAAGGGCGGCAAGCGCTTCGGTTTCGCGGCGCTGGTCATCGTCGGTGACGGCAAGGGCCGCGCCGGCTTCGGCCATGGCAAGGCCCGCGAAGTTCCCGAAGCGATCAGCAAGGCGACGGCTGCGGCGAAGAAGGCGATGATCCGCGTTCCGCTGCGCGATGGACGGACGCTTCACCACGATGGTCTCGGCCACTTTGGCGCCGGCCGGGTTACCCTTCGTTCGGCTCCCGCCGGAACCGGCATCATCGCCGGCGGCCCGATGCGCGCGATCTTCGAGAGCCTCGGCGTTGCCGACGTCGTCACCAAGTCGGTCGGCACGTCCAACCCGTACAACATGATCCGCGCGACCTTCGAGGCGCTCAAGGACCAGACGAGCCCGCGCTCGGTTGCCCAGCGGCGCGGCAAGAAGGTCGCCGACCTGCTCGGCCGCGGCGGCGCGAGCTCCGCCGAAGCCGAGGCCCAGGCCGAAGCGATCACGGAGTAAGAGTGATGGCGAAGATCAAGATCACCCAGACCGGATCGCCGATCCGCCGCGACAAAACGCAGCGGGCGACGCTCGTCGGGCTCGGCCTCAACAAGATCGGCCGAACCGTGGAAGTCGACGACACGGCCGAAGTCCGCGGACAGGTCCGCAAGGTCCAGCATCTGGTGTCGGTCGAAGCTTAGTCCGACCGTCATCCCGGCGAAGGCTGGGATCCATGCCGGCGAGCGCGACCCGGCGTGAGGCCACAGCGAAACATGGACCCCTGCCTGCGCTGGGGTTCGCTACAGCGAGTGCACGAACATGAAACTGAACGAACTCAAGGACAATGAAGGCGCCCGCAAGGGCCGGATGCGCGTCGGCCGTGGAATCGGCTCGGGCAAGGGCAAGACCGCCGGACGCGGCCAGAAGGGCCAGAAGAGCCGCTCGGGCGTCTCGGTCTGGGGCTTCGAAGGCGGCCAGATGCCGCTCCACATGCGGCTCCCGAAGCGCGGCTTCAACAACATCTTCGCCAAGGATTATGCCGAGGTGAACATCGGCGCGATCCAGAAGGCCATCGACTCTGGCAAGCTCGACGCCAAGGGCACGCTCGACCATGACGCGCTCAAGGGCGCGGGTCTTGCCCGTGGCGGCAAGGATGGTGTCCGCCTGCTCGGCAAGGGCGAGCTGAAAGCGAAGCTTGCGGTTCGAGTCGCCGGCATTTCCAAGGGCGCCCGCGAGGCAGTGGAAAAGGCCGGCGGTTCGGTCGAGATCGTCGAGCCGAAGAACCCGGCCGAGCTCGCCGCCGCCAAGAAGGGCAGCGCCAAAGCGAAAGCCAAGGCCGAAGCCTAAACGCCACTGCAAGCGGAGCGAAGGCAATCCAGCCGGTTTCTTGTTCGGTCCGCTTCTCGCAATGACGGAAACTCAGCCTATATGAGCGCGAGCGTCTAGGGGAATTCAGGTAAATGGCATCCGCAGCCGATCAACTCGCTTCCAGCATCAGTCTTGCGAACTTTTCCAAGGCGGCAGAGCTCAAGAAGCGCCTGTGGTTCACGCTCGGCGCGCTGATCCTGTTCCGGTTCCTGTCGTTCGTTCCGATCCCGGGCGTGGATCCGGCCGCGATGCAGGCCCTGTTCGAGACCCAGAGCGGCGGAATCCTCGACGTCTTCAATACCTTCTCGGGCGGCGCGCTCGAGCGGATGAGCGTCATCGCTCTCGGCGTAATGCCGTACATTACGGCATCCATCGTCGTTCAGCTTGGCGGCACGATGTATGGGCCGTGGCAGGCACTCCGCAAGGAAGGGGAGAGCGGCCGGAAGAAGCTCAACCAGTACACACGCTACCTGACGGTCGCGCTGGTGCTGGTGCAGGGCTATATGGTCGTTCGCGGCCTGGAAGCCCAGGCGGTTAGGCAAGGCATCGCCGCGGTGGTCCAGCCCGGCATCGTCTTCGAAGCGGCGGGCACCGTCAGCCTCATCGGCGGAACGATGTTCCTGATGTGGATCGGCGAACAGATTACCAGTCGCGGGATCGGTAACGGGGTTTCGCTCATCATCATGGCCGGAATTGTCGCCCGGCTCCCGCAGGGGATGGCGCAGCTGTTCGAAGGCGGCCGGACGGGGACGATGGACCCGACCCTGGTTGTCGGAATCGTCATCCTCGCGCTTGGCCTGGTCGCCTTCATCTGCTTCATCGAGCGGGCGCAGCGCCGGGTCCTGATTCAGTACCCGAAGCGCCAGACTGCGCGTGGGCTGATGCAGCAGGAGCGCTCGCACCTTCCGATCAAGATCAATACTTCGGGCGTGATCCCGCCGATCTTCGCTTCGTCGCTGCTGATCATGCCGCTGACGGTCGTTCAGTGGATGGGGAAGGGCGCGCAGGCGGGAACCGCGACGAGCGACTGGCTGATTACCATCAGCACGTTCCTTCAGCACGGCAGCCCGGCCTACATGTTCATTTACGGCGCCGGGATCATATTCTTCACCTTTTTCTACACCGCGGTTCAGTTCAACAGCGAGGAAACCGCGGAAAATCTGAAGAAGCATGGCGGCTTCATCCCCGGGATCCGGCCCGGCAAGGCGACCGAGCATTATTTCGATTACCTGCTGACCAGGATCACGGTCGTTGGCTCGATTTATCTCGCGCTCATCTGCCTGGTTCCAGAGTTCCTGTTCGCCCAGGCGGGCGTGCCCTTCTATCTCGGTGGCACCAGCCTTCTGATCGTCGTGCAGGTGACGATGGACACGGTTTCGCAGATCCAGAGCCACCTGATCGCCCATGAATATGGAAACCTGATCAAGAAGGCGAAGCTGAAGAGCGGGAAGCGCCGCTAGACGCGGGCGCGTGGGGGGAGCGCGGGAACACCATGAACATCATCCTGCTTGGCCCTCCGGGCGCGGGTAAGGGCACCCAGGCAGCGCGGCTGGAATCCACGCGCGGGATGATCCAGTTGTCGACGGGCGACATGCTCCGTGCCGCGGTCGCCGCCGGCACTCCAACCGGCCTCAAGGCGAAAGCCGTCATGGAGGCCGGCGAATTGGTCAGCGACGCGATCGTCAGCGCGCTCATCGGCGAGCGGCTCGATTCGATCAGCGACCACGGCGCGATCTTCGACGGCTATCCGCGCACCCGCGCCCAGGCGGAGGCCCTCGACCTCCTGCTCGCGGATCGAGGCCAGAAGCTGGATTACGTCATCGAGCTCGAAGTCGACGAGGATGCGCTGGTCGAGCGGATCACCGGCCGCTTCAGCTGTGCGAACTGCGGTGCGCCGTACCATGACAAGTACAAGCTTCCGAAGGTGGACGGCACCTGCGACGTCTGCGGAGCCCACGAGTTCAAGCGCCGCCCCGATGACAATGAGCAAACGGTGCGAACGCGAATGGCGGAATATCGAGCCAAGACCGCGCCGATCCTGCCTTATTACAACGAGCGCGGCCTCGTCCGACGCGTGAACGGCATGGCGAGCGTGGAAGCGGTCGCGGCCGCCATCGACGCGATTCTGGACTCCTAAACGCGGTCCAGGGTCACGAACCGGAAACCCGGACGGCCGTCCTCGGGTGCATGCACCGCAACTTCGGTCTCTTTCCAATCGATGCTGTCGCGCGGATCGGGCATCACCGTGTCGCCCGGAATGTCGGCGAGCACTTCGGTCAGCTCGACCCTATCGGCGCGTGGCAGGAAGAGCGCGAACACGTCGGCGCCGCCGATAACCGAGACCGGATCGTCGCCAGCAAGAGCGATCGCCTCGTCGGCGCTGTGGGCAATCTCGGTCCCCTTCGCCGTCCAGTTCTTGTCGCGGGTAAGGACGATATGGCGCCGTCCCGGCAACAGGCCGGGCAGGCTTTCGAACGTCTTTCGGCCCATCACCATCGCCGTCCCCATGGTTATCGCCTTGAATCGCTTGAGGTCGGCGGGGATGTGCCAGGGCAGTTGGCCTGCCCGGCCGATGACCCCGCCGAGCGAGCGGGCGACGATGAGCGTGATGCGCGGTCGCTGGTCCATGATCGCGATTTGCCGCGCGGCGACGCCAATGCCAAGTAAGCAAGCGTGAGCGACGCCCAATCAACCCTGATCGACGCGGTCCGGACACGCTTCGGGGCAAAGGCCGCGATCACCGATCCGGCGGATGTAGAACCTTGGCTGACCGATTGGCGAGGCCGCTTTCACGGCAATGCGAGCGCGATCCTGTCGCCATCGTCGACCAATGAAGCCGCCGCCATCGTCAAGCTTGCTGGGGAGCACGGCGTGCCGTTGGTTCCGCAGGGCGGCAATACCTCGATGGTGGGCGGCGCCACTCCGCCGGAGGATGGCTCGGCGCTGATCCTCTCGCTCAGGCGAATGAACCGGCTTCGCTCGATCAGCGCGGAGCACAATATCGCAGTCGCCGAAGCCGGGATGATTCTGGAGCAGCTTCACGAGCAGGCGGCGGCTGTGGGCCGGCGGTTCCCGCTGACGTTGGGCTCCCGCGGAAGCTGCACGATCGGCGGCCTCGTCTCAACCAATGCAGGTGGAACACAGGTGCTCCGCTTCGGAACCATGCGCTCGCTTGTCGCGGGGCTGGAAGCGGTCCTGCCCGACGGTTCTGTTCACAGCGGCCTCTCCGGCCTCAAGAAGGACAATCGCGGCTACAATCTCGACCAGCTGTTGATCGGAGCGGAAGGGACCCTCGGCATTATCACCGGCGCCGCGCTCCGGCTTGTCCCCGCAGTCTATTCGCGCGCGGTCGGCTGGGCGGGATTGGGCGATCCGCAGGCGGCGCTGGCCTTGCTGCGCGATTTCGAGAGCAAGACCGACCGGATCGAAGGTTTCGAGCTGGTTCCGGCGGATTCGCTCGCGCTGGTCCTACGGCATATCCCGGGGACTCGAGCGCCTCTGCAGAACGAGCACAAGTGGAACGTGCTTATCGAGGTGACGTCGTCAACGCCCGACCTCGATCCAGTCGACCTTCTCCAGTCGCTGCTTGCCGGGGCCATCGAGGACAGGCTGGCCGAGGATGCGATGGTCGCTTCCTCAGAGGCGCAGGCCGAGGCCTTGTGGCGAATCCGGGATTCCGTCTCCGAGGCCGAGCGGGCCGAGGGCCCCTCCACGGCGCACGACATCTCGGTCGCGGTCGCCGATATGCCGCGATTCCTGCTTGAAGCGAAGGCTGCGGTCGAAAGCGCCTTTCCCGGAACCGTAGCCAGCGCTTTCGGGCACCTGGGCGACGGCAACCTCCATTTCCACGTCCGTGCGGGAAGCCGCGCCAGGCCCGGCTGGAACGATAGCGAAGGCCATGAGATCGAGCGCTTCGTCGACGACCTGGTCACCGCGGCGGGCGGATCGATTTCAGCCGAGCACGGGATCGGCCAGATGAAGCGCGGCGAACTGGAACGCCTTGCGGCGCCCGGAGACCTGGCGGCGCTCAGGGCCATCAAGAACGCGCTGGACCCCGATGGCCTGATGAATCCCGGGAAACTGGTCGATTAACCCAGTTCGACATAGTCCCGCAGCCGCTCGGCCAGCGGTTCGACCGGAAGGCCGTTCCGGACCGCGATGAACAAGGTGTCGTCGCCGGCGATCGTTCCGGCGATTTCCGGAAGCTTGGCCTGGTCGAGCGCGAGGCAGACGATGCCCGCCGATCCGGGCGGGGTTCGCAGCACGAGCATGTTGCCGGAGGTCTCGATCGACTGCACCCATTCGCCGAAAATCCGGCGCAGGCGGTTGCCGGACCGGTCGCGATCGGCGACCTGGTCGGGCAGCGCGTAGCCGAGGTTGGGCCCGCGCTTCACCTTCACCGCGCCGATCTGCTCCAAATCCTGCGAAACGGTCGCCCGGCTGACCTGGTAACCTGCGGAAGTAAGCCGAGCGCTGAGCTCTTCGTGGCCGAGCGGGCTGTCTACTCTCAGAATATCGACGATTGCTCGCTGCCGCTGGGCGCGTGGGCTGGCCATGAATAATTTGCTCCAAAATGGATGAAACCTGTTGCCGGAACAAAGGAGGGGCTGCGGCCCAAAGTCAACCGAGGGGGATGGAAGCTGGCGCGCCCGGCAGGACTCGAACCTGCGACCCCAAGCTTAGAAGGCTCGTGCTCTATCCGGCTGAGCTACGGGCGCGTGGCGGGAAGTGTATCGAAATGCGCCGGCTTAAAACAGCAGTCAGGCGACGGTTTCGAGAAGTCCCTCGAACAGCCGTCTGCCGTCGGTGCTTCCGTGCGCCGGCTCGATCGCCCGCTCCGGATGCGGCATCATTCCGAGCACGTTTCCGGCATCGTTGACGATTCCCGCGATCCCACGGGCCGAGCCGTTGACCGGTTCGGCATAGCGGAACACGACCCGGCCGTTCTGTTCGAGGCTATCCAGCGTCGCATCGTCAGCATGGTAGTTGCCGTCGTGGTGGGCGACCGGGATCCGGATCGTCTCGCCCTGCTCATAGCCGCTGGTGAATAATGTCTGGCTATTCTCGACCGTCAGCTTCACCGGCCGCGACACGAAATTGATCCCGGCGTTGCGCATCAGCGCACCCGGCAGAAGCCCGGTCTCGGTCAGGACCTGGAAGCCATTGCACACGCCCAGGACAGGCACGCCGCGATTGGCAGCGTCGATCACCGCGCGAACGATCGGCGAGCGCGCCGCCATCGCTCCGGAGCGCAAGTAATCGCCGTAGGAGAAACCGCCGGGAATGCCGATGAAATCGACGCCGTCGGGAAGCTCGCTTTCGCCATGCCAGACCATGGCCGGGGCTCGGCCGGTGACCTGCTCGAGCGCCACCGCGAGGTCGCGGTCGCAATTGGAGCCGGGAAAGACAACGACGGCGGTCTTCATTCACTCACTCCTGGCGGGCACCTGCCAAATAGCCGCCAAATATGCGGGAATCGTGGCAGCTCAGGCGTCGGCCAGCCGCTCGATGCGGAAATTCTCGATGACTGTGTTCGCAAGCAGCTTCCGGCACATGTCCTCGATGTCGGAATCTTTGGTGCCGTCGGCAAGGTCGAGTTCGATCAGCTTGCCGGCGCGAACGTCTTTGACGCCCGAAAAGCCGAGGCCTTCCAGAGCGTGGTGGATGGCCTTGCCCTGCGGATCGAGGACGCCGGGCTTGAGAGTGATGAAGACGCGAGCTTTCATGGCCGCGCCTATGGCGTTCTTGGCCTGCCCGGGCAAGCTTTACCCTCTATTTACCAGCAGGGTGCATCTTCACAAGCGTGCCGGATTGTAGCCGGTGCGGGAGGGCAGGTGCCATGCTTGTTGGAATCGCGGCTCTGATGTTCGTTGCGCTCGCCGGATGGGGCGGCAGTTACTTTGGCTGGAGCGATCCCGAAGGGAAGGTGCAACTCGCGCTGTTCACCTGCTTCGTTCTTGGTGCGCTCGCTGGATACAAGGTGAGGGCATAACGCCGCTTGCGAAGCCATGCCGCGGGCCTAAACAGCCCGCGTGCAGGAAATTCCTCCCTACGCCGACCTCCTGAAGTTCCGATTCGAGGAAGTGGACGGCGCTGTCCGGGTGACGATGCCGTTTCATGATGACGTTGTCGGGCGCCCCGGTTTCCTGCATGGCGGAGCGATAGCGGGCCTCCTCGAATTCGCCGCCTTCAGCAGCCTCGCACGGGAAATCGGCGACGATTCGGTGGTGATGAAGCCCGTCACTGTGACGGTCGATTACATGCGACCCGGCCTCGACAAGGAAACTTGTGCGACCGCGGTGATCGAGCGGCTCGGGACGACGATGGCCAATGTGGAAGCCTTCGCATGGCAGGAAAAGCGCGACCAGCCGATAGCCAGCGCCAGGCTCAACTTCCTCCTGGAACGCCCTCGTTAATCTGCCGGGCTGGCAAAGGCTCCGCATTTCTGGCAGCGCTCGGCGGTGGATTTCGAGCTGACCCCGCGCCAGGCCCAGTTCCGCGACCGCGTTCGCGCCTTCATCGACTCTGAAATCCGGCCGCGGCAGGCGGAGTCTCGCGAGCAGCATTCGGCCGGCGACCGCTGGCAGCCGATCCAGCTGATCGAGGAGCTGAAGTCCAAGGCGCGCGAGGCGGGGCTGTGGAACCTGTTCATGCCGCCAGCGCCGAACGTGCCCATGGTCGACGACAGCTTCGCCTTCGAAGGCGAGCAGTTGACCAACCTCGAATATGCGTTGTGCGCCGAGGAGATGGGTCACATTCCCTGGGCGAGCGAGGCGTTCAATTGCTCGGCGCCCGACACCGGCAACATGGAGGTTCTGCACCGCTACGGCACGAGCGAACAGAAGGAGCGCTGGTTGGCCCCGCTGATGCGTGGCGAGATTCGCTCGGCGTTCCTAATGACGGAGCCGGGGGTGGCCTCTTCGGACGCGACGAACATCGAATGTTCGATCGTCCGGAACGGCGAAGACTACGTCATCAACGGCCGCAAGTGGTGGTCGTCGGGCGCCGGCGATCCGCGCTGCAAGGTCGCGATCCTGATGGGCAAGACCGACCCGTCGGCGCCCGTTCACAAGCAGCAGTCGATGGTCCTCGTGCCGATGGACTCCGATGGGTTAACGATCGAGCGGGCCCTCACAGTCTACGGCTATGACGATGCGCCGCACGGGCACATGGAAATCCGGCTCGAGAATGTCCGGGTTCCGGCGTCGAACCTGCTTCTCGGCGAAGGCCGCGGTTTCGAGATCGCCCAAGGGCGGCTTGGGCCGGGGCGGATCCACCACTGCATGCGAACTATCGGCGCCGCCGAAGAAGCGCTCGGGTTGATGTGCGAGCGACTCCAGGCACGGATCGCATTCGGGAAGCGGCTGGCCGAGCACAGCATCTGGGAACAGCGCGTCGCCGACGCCCGGATCGAGATCGAAGCCACCCGGCTGCTCTGCCTCAAGGCCGCCGACATGATGGACCGCGAAGGCAACAAAGCCGCCAGGGCCGAAATCGCGATGATCAAGGTGAAGGCGCCGCAGATGGCGCTCAAGGTGATCGACGACGCGGTCCAGGCGTTTGGCGGCGCGGGTGTCAGCCAGGACACGCCGCTGGCGATGAGCTGGGCGCATATCCGGACGCTCCGCCTCGCCGACGGCCCGGACGAGGTCCACAATCGCGCGATCGCCAAAATGGAATTCGAGAAGCACAGGCCTCGGGACAGCAATTGATGGGGCGCCTGGAGCATAAGGTCGCGATCGTGACCGGCGCAGCCTCCGGAATCGGGCGGGCAACGGCCGAGCTGTTCCAACGCGAAGGCGCGACAGTGATCCGCGCCGACATCACGGAAGGACCGGAGATCGCACGCCTCAACGCGGGCTCCGAGGGCGAGGTCAAAGCGTTGGTCGACAAGACCGTGGCCGATTTCGGCGGCGTCGACATCGTCTTCGCCAACGCCGGAATCTCCGGCGGAATGGCGGGGATTTTCGAGCAGACCAGCGCCGACTGGCAGCATATCCTTCAGGTGAACCTGATCGGACCCTTCCTGCTGATCAAATATGCGGCGCCGCACATCAAGGATCGCGGCGGCGGCTCGATCATCTGCACCGCGTCGGTGGCGGGGCTTAGGGCGGGCGCTGGCGGGGCGGCTTATTCGGCCTCGAAGGCGGGGGTGATCAGCCTCGTCAAGGTCGCCGCCACGCAACTCGCGGGATCGAACGTCCGAGTGAACGCGATTTGCCCGGGCCTTATCGAAACCGGAATGACCGCCGAATTCTACGACTGGGCGCGGTCCACCGGCCGCGAGGAACGCATTGGCCGCCTCAACCCGATGAAGCGCGGCGGCGAGCCGGAGGAGATCGCTTCCGTGGCGCTGTTCCTCGCCTCCGACGCGGCAAGCTACGTCAACGGTCAGGCAATTGCCGTCGACGGCGGCCTTTC
>JBDZVP010000001.1:26268-28128 GCA_040255765.1 Sphingomonadales bacterium
ATCACCGAATTCGGCAAGCCGCCGATCATGCCCTGGCTTCCGCAGGTGGTGGACCGGATCGAGGACTGCACCAAGCCGGTCGTAGCAGCGATCCACGGAACCGCGCTCGGTGGCGGGCTCGAGGTTGCGCTCGGCTGTCATTACCGGGTCGCCGTTCCTTCGGCGAAACTCGGCACCCCTGAAGTGAAGCTCGGCCTTCTGCCGGGCGCTGGCGGGACGCAGCGGCTCCCGCGCGTGGCCGGGGTGGAACTGGCGCTTCAGATGTGCGCGACCGGAAACCCGATCGGTGCGAAACAGGCCTATGATGCGGGGCTGGTGGACCGGATCGTCGAAGGCGAGCTTCTTCCGCACGCGGTCGCCTTTGCCGAGGAGGTCCGTGACGTTCGGCCGCTGCCAAAATCGTCCGAGCGCAGCGACCGGACGAAGAATGTCGATCCGGGGGTTTTCGACGATTTCCGCAAGGCGAATGCGCGCAAGTTCAAAGGCTTCGACGCGCCCGACGCGAACATCCGCGCCGTCCAGGTTGCGACCCAGAAGCCTTATTCCGAGGGGGTAATCGAAGAGCGCAAGCTGTTCATGGAGCTGATGAGCGGGACTCAGGCAAAGGCGCAGCAATATTTCTTCTTCGCCGAGCGCAAGGCCGCGAAGATTGACGACATCCCGGAGGACACCAAGCCGCGCGACATCCGCAAGGTCGGCGTCATCGGCGCCGGGACGATGGGCGGCGGGATTTCGATGAACTTCCTGACCGCCGGGATCCCGGTGACCATCGTCGAGATGGGCCAGGAAGCGCTCGACCGCGGCACCGGCCTGATGCGCAAGAATTACGAGGCGAGCGCCGCCAAGGGCCGCTTCACCAGCGACCAGGTCGAAAAAGCAATGGGGCTGCTTTCGCCCACGCTCGACTTCGAAGCGCTGGCCGACTGCGACCTCATCATCGAGGCGGTCTACGAGAATATGGATGTGAAGAAGGAGGTTTTCGGCAAGCTCGACAGGATCGCCAAGCCCGGCGCGATCCTCGCGTCCAACACCTCCTATTTGAACGTCAATGAGATCGCCGCCTCCACCTCGCGGCCACAGGACGTGCTTGGGATGCACTTCTTCTCGCCGGCCAATGTCATGAAGCTGCTCGAGGTCGTGCGAGGCGAAAAGACCGCGCCCGACGTGCTCTTGACCGCGATGCAGCTCGGCAAGCGGATCAGGAAGGTGCCGGTGGTTGCAGGCGTGTGCCACGGCTTCATCGGCAACCGGATGCTGATGCCCCGGCAAATCGAGGCGACGAAGCTGCTGCTCGAAGGCGCCACGCCGGAACAGGTCGACAAGGTTCACGTCGATTTCGGAATGCCGATGGGCCCCTTCCAGATGGCCGATCTTGCCGGGGTCGATATCGGCTGGCACCGCGATCCCAAGCGTATCGACAACCTCCGCGACGCGCTGTGTGCGATCGAGCGGTGGGGCCAGAAGAAAGGTGCCGGCTTCTACGATTATGACGAGAAGCGGCGCCCCAGCCCGTCGCCGGTGGTTCAGGACATCATCGAAAAGTTCACGGCCGAAAAGGGCATTGAGCGCCGAACCATTTCCGACCAGGAGATCATCGAGCGCACGATCTATCCAATGGTGAATGAAGCCGCGAAAATCCTCGAGGAAGGCATGGCGCAGCGGGCCTCCGACGTCGACGTGGTCTGGGTCTATGGCTACGGCTGGCCAGTCTACAAGGGCGGGCCCATGTACTGGGCCGACAATATCGAAGGCCTGACCAAAATCGTCGCCGGCCTGAAGCAGCAGGAACAGCGGATGAAGCCGGAGTTCAGTTTCTCCAAGCTGCTGCTGGAGAAGGCGGAAAAAGGCGAGAAATTTACG
>JBDZVP010000001.1:28228-42685 GCA_040255765.1 Sphingomonadales bacterium
CGCCAGCATCATCCAGGCGAGCGCGGCGACGCCGGCCCCGGTGACGAACACCGCGCTCGAGCCTTCGCGGTCCCAGAGCCAGCCGGCGCCGAGGCTCGCCAGAAGCGCGGCGATCCCGGTGACGAAATAGAAAGCGCCGAAGCTGGTCGCACGGAGCTGATCGGGCGCGCTGTCGGCGATCATTCGCGCGAAGATTCCCTGGGTCAGCGCCATGTGCGCACCCCAAAGACCAACTCCGATCACGAGGCCGCCGAAGCCCCCGGTGGCCGCAAGGACGAGATCGCCGCCAATCAGGACGGCGATTCCCGCCATCAGGATCGTCCGGGAACTCATCCGGTCGCTCAATGCTCCCGCCGGGTAGGCGAGCGCGACAAAAGCGAGATTGAAGATGGCGAGCGACAGCGGCGACATCGCTTCGCTCAGCCCGATCTCGATTCCCTTGAGGATCAGGAATCCTTCGGAGAAGCGGGCGAGGGTGAACAGGAAGCCGACTCCGAGGAGTCGCTTGGTATCCTTGTCGAGATCTCGGAAGCCCTTGAAGAAAGGCGAGTGCCTGGAGCTGGGCTGGTGAGTCTCCGGTTCGCGTAGCGCCAGCCAGGCGAGCAGGAACGAAATTGCGGCCGGGATAATCGCAAACCAGTAGACCAAACGGATGTCGCTCATCAGGAGCGCCATCAGGCCGATTGCGATCAGCGGCGCGAGAAGCGCTCCGGCCGTGTCGAGTGCCTGCCGGAGCCCGAAGGCGCGTCCGCGGATTTCGGGCGGCGACTCGTCGGCGATCATGGCGTCGCGCGGGCTTCCACGGATACCCTTGCCAATGCGATCGGCGAAGCGGGCGACCATCAGTGCCGGTGCGCTGGTGGCGAGCGGGAACAGGATTTTCGACGCTGCCGCCAACCCGTACCCGCCCATGATCCAGGGTTTCCGCTTGAGGCTTCGGTCGGAAAGACGCCCGGATACGAGCTTGGCCAGATTCGCGGTGGCCTCCGCGATCCCGTCGATTGCTCCGAGGGCCGTGGCGGGCAGGCCGAGTACGATGGTGACGAAGGCCGGCAGCAGAGCGTGATAGATCTCGCTCGACAGGTCCATGAACAGGCTGATGAAACCGAGCACCCAGATGTTTCGCGGCAGGCGGGGACGCGGTTCGGTTCGGTTCATTGGCGGGGCATTGCGACCCCGAGGCAAAAGCGCAAGGGCACTAGCGACTTGACTCGAACAACCTTGATGCTGTTGAAATAGTTGCCGTGCAGCAATTCACCGTCTCCCACAGCCCGTCGGCTCTGGCCTCCCGGTTCACGGAGGTCGCCCATAAGTGGGTTGCGGACGGACCGGCCGAGCGGGCCGAGGCCGCCCGGCGCAAATTGCTTTCGGCGATTGCCGAGACCCAGCCGGCGACGCTGAACCAGGTCGCTGCTGTCGTGGAGCGCGGCGCGCCTGCAGTCAGCCGCTCGGTTGATACGCTAGTTCGCGCCGGGCTCGTCGAGCGGCAAGCCGATCCCGACAACCGCCGCCGCCTTGCGCTTCGGCTGACCTCGGCCGGCGAGGATGAGCTTTCGCGAAGCCCAGGCTCCAACCGGATGCTTCGGGTCAAGTTCGAGCGGCTGGCCCATAGCGAGCTTCGGGCGGTCGAGCGCGCGATCGAGATCATGGAACGCGGCTTGTAAACAGGGGCTTCGGCCCCGATGTTGCATTGCAACAAGGCGGCGTTTCCTGTAGGGGCGCCCCTCAATTTTTCAGGACATTCCAATGAACCTGCGCAACGTGGCGATCATCGCCCACGTCGATCACGGCAAGACGACGCTTGTCGACCAGCTGTTCCGCCAGTCGGGCACCTTCCGCGACAACCAGCGTGTCGAAGAGCGCGCGATGGATTCGAACGACCTGGAAAAGGAGCGCGGGATCACCATCCTTGCCAAGTGCACCTCGGTCGAATGGCAGGGGACTCACATCAACATCGTCGACACTCCGGGGCACGCCGACTTCGGCGCCGAAGTCGAGCGGATCCTGTCGATGGTCGACGGCGTCATTCTGCTGGTCGACGCCGCCGAAGGCCCGATGCCGCAAACCAAGTTTGTTACCGGCAAGGCACTCGCGCTCGGCCTCAAGCCGATCGTCGTCGTCAACAAGATCGACCGCCCCGACGCCCGCCCGGCCGAAGTTCTCGATGAAGTGTTCGAACTGTTCATCAACCTCGACGCCAACGACGAGCAGCTGGACTTCCCGACGCTCTATGCGAGTGGCCGCTCGGGCTATGCCGGGACCGAGGACACCGTCCGCGATGGCGACCTGGCTCCGCTCTTCCAGGCCATCGTCGATCACGTGCCGCCGCCGGCGCTCGATCCCGCCGGCGAGTTCAAGATGCTCGCGACCTTGCTCGACCGCGATAATTTCCTTGGCCGAATCCTGACCGGCCGGATCGAAAGCGGCACGCTTAACATCAACGATCCGATCCGGGCGATGGACGTCAACGGCAACGTTGTCGAGGACGGCCGGGTTACCAAGCTGTTCGCCTTCCAGGGCCTCGAGCGGGTTCCGGTGGAGACGGCGAGGGCGGGCGATATCGTCGCCATTGCCGGCCTGATGAAAGCGACTGTTTCGAACACGATCGGCACGCCGCAGATCACCGAGCCGCTCCACGCGCGCGAAATCGATCCGCCGACACTTGCGATGAGCTTCGCGGTCAATGACAGCCCCTATGCGGGCCGCGACGGCGACAAGGTGCAGAGCCGAGTGATCCGCGAACGCCTGGAGCGCGAGGCCGAAGGGAATGTCGCGATCCGCGTTACGGTCGCTTCCGACAACGACAGCTTCGAGGTCGCAGGGCGCGGCGAGCTCCAGCTCGGCGTGCTCATCGAAACCATGCGCCGGGAAGGGTTCGAGCTTTCGATCAGCCGCCCGCGCGTGCTGTTCCGCGACGGCCCCGGCGGCCGCGAGGAGCCGTACGAGACGGTGGTGATCGACGTCGACGATGAATTCTCCGGAACCGTCGTCGAGAAGATGGCGCAGCGCAAGGCCGAGATGACCGACATGCGCCCCTCGGGCGGCGGCAAGACCCGGCTGACCTTCTCGGCGCCCTCGCGCGGCCTCATCGGCTATCACGGCGAGTTCCTGTCCGACACGCGCGGCACCGGGATCATGAACCGATTGTTCGAGAAGTATGGGCCTTACAAGGGCCCGATCACCGGCCGCCAGAACGGCGTCCTCATCTCGATGGAAAAGGGCAAGGCTGTCGCTTATGCGCTTAATGCCCTCGAAGATCGCGGCATTTTGTTCGTCTCGCCCGGGGAGGATCTCTACGAAGGCATGGTCATCGGCGAGAATGCCAAGCCCCAGGACCTCGAGGTCAATCCGCTGAAGTCCAAGCAGCTCACCAACTTCCGCGCTTCGGGCAAGGACGAGGGCATCCGCCTGACGCCGCCGCGGCGCATGACCCTGGAGCAGGCGATCGCCTACATCCAGGACGACGAGCTGGTCGAGGTCACGCCGAAGAACATCCGGATCCGCAAGCGGCATCTCGACCCCCACGAACGCAAGCGCGCCGCGAGGAAGCTGGAAGCGGCTTAGGAAGCTTGTCCAGCCTGCCGTTCGTCGGCTTATGCCAATGCTATGTCGAAAGTGCAGAGGTTTCCCGCGCGCTTCTGCCAGTCTGACCGTCTCGACAAGCGAGGCATATCGATGACGAAAAGCAATCAGGCGGCATTTACAGCGATTCTCATTTCGTGCGGGACAATGCTCGGAGCGGGCATTGGCGCGGCGTTCGAGAGCATCGCAATCGGAATTCCAGCGGGGATGGCGCTCGGCGGTCTTGCGGCCATCGGAGTCAACATCGCCGCCCGCTAGGACGGTCGCGCCTTAAGCCTTGCAGGGCTTGATTTCGCTCGGCTTAGGCCGCTCTCCGGCCGGCGCGAATGCCGCGAAATAGGCATCGCCGTTTTCGATCGGCTGGAACGCCCGCATATGGAATCCGACGGCGGCGAATTCGCAGCGGAGCGTCGCAGGTGGAATCCCGTGCCGCTGCGGCGGCCGGTCGGCGTCGACGACGATAACCAGCCCGCCGGGCTTCAGCGACTCCCGCATGTGCCACAGGAAGGCATAAGGCGAGGCGACCTCGTGATAGACGTGGACGAGGAAAACCCGGTCCAGCGAATTGGCCGGGAGCTTGGGATCGTCGGGCTCGCCAAGCATCACGGCGACATTGTCGAGGCCCTGGCGCTGGACGCGCTGGGCGAGCTGGTCGGTGACGTCGGCCTGGATATCTTCGGCAAGGACGCGGCCCTGCTTTCCGACCACCGGCGAAAGGCGAACCGAGTAATAGCCTTCGCCCGCGCCGACATCCGCGACCCACATGCCCGGCTTCACTCCGGCGAGAGTCACGACTTTCTCGAACTCTCCCATCCGGTCGCGCGCGTCCTCGGTCGAGAAAGTGTCGCCAACGATCGCCGCCACCGGACGGTTGGCTTTGGGGAAGCGGTCTTCTTCGGGAGGCGCGCGGCACGAGGCGAGCAGCAGCAGGAACATTGCCGCTGCGCCTCCGCCTTTAATCAACGTCTTCAACCTCGACCTTTTCGCCGGTCACCCGCTGCGACAGGGCCGCGGCCATGAACCGGTCGAGATCGCCGTCGAGAACGTCGCCCGGCGCGGTGGACGTCACTCCGGTGCGGAGATCCTTCACCAGCTGGTACGGCTGAAGCACGTAGCTCCGGATCTGGTGGCCCCAGCCGATATCGGTCTTGGCGGCGTTGGCGGCGTTGGCCTCCGCCTCGCGCTTCTGGAGTTCGGCTTCGTAGAGGCGGGCCCGGAGCTGCTTGAACGCTTGCGCGCGGTTCTTGTGCTGCGAGCGCTCGTTCTGGCAGGCGACGACGATCCCCGTCGGAAGGTGGGTGATCCGGACGGCGCTGTCGGTGGTGTTGACGTGCTGCCCGCCCGCGCCCGACGCGCGATAGGTGTCGATTCGAAGCTCGGACTCGTTGATTTCGATGTCGATGTCGTCGTCGACCTCGGGATAGACCCAGACGCTTGAAAAGCTGGTGTGGCGGCGGGCGTTGGAATCGTAAGGGCTGATCCTGACGAGGCGGTGGACCCCGCTCTCGGTCTTGAGGTTGCCATAGGCGTTTTCGCCTTTGACGAGGATCGTCGCCGACTTGATCCCGGCTTGCTCGCCGGCGTGATAGTCGATGCTTTCGACCTTGTAGCCGTGCCGTTCGCCCCAGCGCGAGTACATGCGCAGCAGCATTTCGGCCCAGTCCTGGCTCTCCGTGCCGCCGGCGCCGGCGTTGACCTCGACATAAGCGCTGTTGGCGTCGGCTTCGCCCGCCAGCAGAGCCGCGACCTTGTCGCGCTCGGCGCGTTCGGCGAGATCGGACAGGCTTTGGACCGCATCGTCGACCAGGGCGGAATCGCCTTCGCTCTCGGCAAGCTCCATCAGCTCGACAATGTCCGCCAGTTCGCGCTCGATCGCGCGGGTTGCGCTCATCGCTTCGTCCAGCCGCCGTCGTTCGCGCATGACGTCCTGCGCGGCCTTGGGATCGTCCCAAAGCGATGGGTCCTCGACCTTGGCGTTGAGCTCCTCGAGCCGGCGCTCGGCGCGGTCCCAATCGAGGAACCGGCGAAGGAGCGCCGTCGCGGCGTTGATCTGGTCGACATGGGCTTGCGCTTCGGCGCGCATGGTTCGGCTTTCGTCAGCAGTGGTTAGCGCGGGCTAATTAGCCGCGGCGGTGTTTTGCAAGGGGGCGGGTTGCGGCAGCTGGAACGGTTCGACCGGCGCCGGCATCTGATATTGAGGCTGGGCGGGCTGGCGTGAAGGCGCCGGATTTGCCGGAGCGGAGGCCTGTTCGTCCGCTTCATCGCGGCGGCGGAAGCTTCGGCGAGGCTCGGTCTGCGGCTGGAATGCTTCCCAGATGACCGGCGATTGCGGCTCTTCGGTGGTTGGGAAGACTCCATAGACCCGCTTGCCGGTGGCCCGGTCGATCCGCACCCAGCGGATTCCCGGCGGAGAGACAAAGGGCGTCTTGGGCTGGTCTTTCAGCGCGACTTTCGCCCAATCCTTCCAGATCGGGGCTGCAAGGCTTGCACCCTGGACATGGCCGAGCGGTCGCGGCTGGTCGTAGCCGACATAGACTCCGGCGACGATGTCGGGGGTTCCGCCGACGAACCAGACGTTGGTCGGGCCGTTGGTGGTTCCCGTCTTGCCGAACAATGGCCGGTCGAGGTCGCGAAGGACGACCGCGGTGCCCCGGGTAATCACGCCTTCCATCACGTGAACCATCTGGAAAGCCGCCATCGCGTCGACCAGCTGTTTGGTCCGAAGCGGCGGGCGCGGCATCGGCTTGCCGTTCCAGTCCGGCGCGTTGCACCCCTGCATGATCGCGCAGCGGTTATCGGAGCGGTAGATCACCTTGCCGAAACGATCCTCGACATAATCGATCGTCGTCGGAGTCACCGACCGGCCCTGGTTGGCGAGGATCGCATAAGCATTGACCAGCCGGGCAACGGTGGTGTCGCCGGCGCCGAGCGCGATCGACAGATAGTTCTGGTAATCGCCGACGCCGAGTTTCCGGGCGGTGTCGGTGATCTTCTGCATGCCGATTTCGGAAGCGGCTCGGACGGTCATGAGGTTGCGCGACTGCTCGAGGCCCCAGCGCATCGTGTGCGCGCCCGCATAGCGGCCGTCGAAATTGGTGAAGCACTTGTTGCCGAGCCCCGCGCCCTGCCAGACGCAGAAGGGCGCATCGAGCTCGATGGTCGCCGGAGTGAAGCCGTTTTCGAGGCCGGTCACATAGACGATCGGCTTGAACGCGGAGCCCGGCTGGCGCTGCGCCTGGATGGCGCGGTTGTAGGAAGATTCGATAACGTCGAAGCCGCCTTGCATCGCCAGGATTCGGCCGGTGTGGACCTCCTCGGCGAGCATCCCCCCGGAGACCACCGGGATCGAGCGAAGCGCGTAGCTGCCATCGCCGTTGTCTTTCACGACGATGATCATTCCGGGCTTGAAATTGTCGAACGCGGAGCCGCCGCCGCCGCGCTTGGGCATCGTCGCCGCCGAGGCAGGGAGTTCGTAGGTCGTGCCGTTGGCAAAGCCGATCGTTGCCGAATTGGAATCCTTCGCCAGGATCACGGCCTTTTTCCAGTCGGGAAAGCCGGTTCCGACCGGGGTGCGGTCGAGCCGCCCCGCCCAGTCGCCGTCGATCGCGATGCTTTTCTTCAGGTCGCGCCAGCCGCGGCCGCCGTCGAAATTGGCAAGCCCTTCCTGAAGCGCGAGCGCCATCGCCGACTGCATCTTCGGATCGACCGACGAGCGCACCCACAGGCCTCCCGCATAGACGCTGTTGGGGCCGTCCTCGGCGGTCTCGCCGAAACGGCGGAGGAGTTCGCGGCGAACGGCTTCCATGAAATAGCCGCCCATGTCGCGGAAATGCTCGCCGGCGCCGTAGCGGATGGTGTCGAGGGGGGCCGCTGCCGCGGTCTTCCAGTCGGCCTCGCTGATGTAGCCGTTGCGGTACATTTCGCGGAGGACATAGTTGCGGCGGTTGAGCGCCCGCTCGGTTTCGCGGACCGGATCGTAATTGGCGGGCGCCTTTGGAAGCACCGCGAGATAGGCCGCTTCCGGCAGGGTCAGCTGGTTGATGTCCTTGTCGAAATAGGCGCGCGAGGCGGCCTGGATTCCGTACGCGTTCCGGCCAAGGAAAATCTGGTTGAGGTAAAGCTGGAGAATCTGCTCCTTCGTCAGGACGGATTCGAGCCGGAAGGCGAGGATCGCCTCGCGGATCTTGCGGCCGATATTGTAGCTGCTGTCCTGGAGAAGGCCCTTGGCGACCTGCTGGGTAATCGTCGATCCGCCCTTGGCCCTGCCACCGCCGGTGACGGTCTTGAAGCCATAATCGGCGACTGCCCCGAGAAGCCCGGTATAGTCGATTCCGTGGTGCGAGAAGAAGGTCTTGTCCTCCGCCGAAATGAAGGCGTGGACGACGACCGGCGGAATCTCGTCATAGGCAAGCTCGACCCGCCGCTCGCGCGCGAAGCTCTGCACCGGATCGCCATCATAACCGCGGACGTAGCTTGGAAGCGGCACCTTGTAGGCAAGCAGGGTGTCGGTCGAGGGAATCGAGCTTGCGAAGAACAGCCACATGCCCGCGAAGATCGCGAACAGGACCGCGCCGGCGACGGTCAGGCGCTTCACCCAGCGGCGCTCGAACCACGGGTCGATTGCGTCGCGGACGCGCTGGTTGAAAGCGACGAGGTCAGGCATCGGGATAGAGGGGGGCGCCAGGCGTTCGAAGTTCATGTGTGGGCCGGGGGTCTAGCGGCTTCCGGCCAGCGCGCAAAGCGTGAAAGGGCTAGCGGAGTGGACGGGCGGCGATATCGGCCTCGATGGCCCGTGCCAAAGCGGCGACGATCCGGCCGCGCTGCTTCGGATCGCGAAGCATCGCCTCGTCGTCGGCATTGCTGATGTAGCCGGCCTCGAACAGCACCGCCGGGATTCCAGCGCTCCGGAGCACGTGGAAATCGGCGAAGCGGTGCGGGTTGGGCCGAAGCTCGACCGAGCCGCTGGCGTTGCGTACCAGCCGCTCCGCGAGGCCCGCGGAAGCGCGCATCTGGCTCTGGACGACGAGGTCGGAAAGGATCGCCCGGACCGAGCCGTCGGAACCGGCGGCACGGGCGACGGCGCTGTTCTCCGACTGCGCCAGGCGGGCGGATTCTTCGTCCGAGGCGACGTCGGAAAGCGAGTAGACGGTGGCGCCGCGAGCAAGCGGGTTGGGCGCGCTGTCCATGTGGAGCGAGACGTAGAGGCTGGCGCCAAGCTCGCGGGCGAGCGCTGAGCGCTGGTCGAGAGTAAGGTAGCGATCATCGTCGCGGGTCAGCGCGATCCGGACGCGGCCGTCGCTCGCAAGCTTGTCGCGAAGCTCGCGGGCGAGCTGGAGAGCCAGGTCCTTTTCGGCGACGTCGCCGGAGACCGCGGTCGCTCCAGGGTCCTGGCCGCCGTGGCCGGGATCGATGAGCACCAGCGGGCGTCCGGGGACGCGGGCTTCGACGATCGACACCCGCTCGACCGCGGTCGGGAGGGTGACAGTAACGCTGTTGCCTGACCAGCCGGGCTCTATCCCCGCAGCCGCCGAGCCGCCGAGCGCAAGGAAGGCGAGCGCGGCCGAAAGCGTCGCCGCGAGACCCGCCGCGCCCGCTCCGGCAATCACTTTCCTGCTTTTCCAACGCCCGCGCATTGGCTCTCCGACGCCCCACCTGCTGAAGTGTTTATCACAACATCATGGTTAACAGCTACTTACCCGCCTCTACCCTTACGTTCCCTAAAGTCACGCGATGAGCGACCATTTTCGTGTCCTTAAGCCGTCACCTTCCGTCCGCGAATGTTCGCAAAGTTCACGGTAACGGGGGGCTTGAGCATCCAATGATTGCAAATTGTCAAAGAGCCATAGGGCCGAGCGGCGCGCAGGTTGCACATTGGCGGCTGTGTAGGACAGCGGAAATTGCGGTGACAGTTTGCCAAATGCACTCAATTCCGCGGCCGCGCCCCTCCGGATCAAGTCCGGGGTGACGCTTGCTCCCCAACGCTTCGCTTGTGCTCGGGCGCTCAAGTCATTGCCGTTGCCCTCGCGCGATGCTAACCGGCTCAAATCCTCGGCTTTCGGTGAAAGCCACGGGACTGCGCCGCGCCTACCTGGAACGCGGCATGACACAGGTTGACGCTGCATGACGCCACTTTCCTCCCCCCGACTGACCCCTTCCGGGCTCCGGGGCGGCATTCCCGCGGCAATCGCGGGACACGCGCGCGCAGCAGACACGCACTCCATCAATTTCGCCGGCTTCAGCGGCCGACACCCGCTCAAGCAGGCCCAGTCAATGGCGCGCCCGCCGGCCCAGGAACCGGTCCGCCGCGCCCGGAGAATTTTCAATGTCCATGCGCATGCTGATCGATGCGCGCCACCCGGAGGAAACCCGGGTCGCGGTCGTCAAAGGTAACCGGATCGAGGAGTTTGACTTCGAATCCGCCGAGCACAAGCAGCTCAAAGGGAATATCTATCTCGCCAAGGTCACCAGGGTAGAACCGTCGCTCCAGGCGGCGTTCATCGATTATGGCGGCAACCGCCACGGCTTCCTGGCCTTCAGCGAAATCCACCCCGATTATTACCAGATCCCCAAGGCCGACCGCGACGCGCTCCTGAAGGAGGAAGCGGAGCAGGCCGCCGAGGAAGAGCGGCTTCGCAACGCCGAAGCCGAACGGGCCGAGGCGGAAGAGGATTCGGACGAAGGCGATGAGGAGTCTTCGGAAGGCGAGGCCGAGGCGGTCGACGAAGCCGACGAGGCCGGTACGGGCTCCGCCCGCTCACCGGTCGACGAATCCGCCGCCGACGAACTTCGCAAGCGCCGCCAGAACCTGCGCCGGCGCTACAAGATCCAGGACGTTATCCAGCGCCGCCAGGTGCTTCTCGTCCAGGTCGTCAAGGAAGAGCGCGGCAACAAGGGCGCGGCGCTGACCACCTACCTCAGCCTTGCCGGCCGCTATTGCGTGCTGATGCCCAACACGTCGCACGGCGGCGGGATCAGCAGGAAGATTTCCAACGGCGCCGACCGCAAGCGGCTGAAGTCGATCATGGCCGACCTCAACCTGCCGAAGACGATGGGCCTGATCGTCCGCACCGCAGGGCTGTCGCGGACCAAGACCGAGATCAAGCGCGACTTCGACTATCTCGCGCGGTTGTGGGACGAAATCCGCGAGCGGACGCTCAGCAGCACCGCGCCGGCCCTGGTCTATCGCGACAGCGACCTCATCAAGCGAGCGATCCGGGACCTTTACAACCGCGACATCGACGAGGTGATCGTCGAGGGCGAGGAGGGCTACAAGGCCGCGCGCGGCTTCATGAAGCTGCTGATGCCGAGCCACGTCCGGCGGGTCCAGCAGCACGTCGAATCGACGCCGCTGTTCCAGCGGTCCGGAGTCGAGGATCAGCTATCCGCGATGTACCAGCCGGTCGTCCAGCTGAAGTCCGGCGGTTATCTCGTCATCAATCCCACCGAGGCCCTGGTGTCGATCGACATCAACTCGGGCCGCTCGACGCGCGAGCACAATATCGAGCAGACGGCCTACGCCACCAATCTCGAGGCGGCAGCCGAGATTGCCCGGCAGCTTCGGCTTCGCGACATGGCGGGCCTTATCGTCATCGACTTCATCGACATGGAGCAGTCGAGCCACGTCCGCAAAGTCGAGAAAGCGATGAAGGACGCGCTGAAGAACGACCGGGCGCGGATCCAGGTCGGGCGCATCTCCAGCTTCGGGTTGATGGAAATGAGCCGCCAGCGCCTTCGCACCGGCGTTCTCGAAGCTTCGACCAAGCCGTGCCCGCATTGCGAAGGCACCGGGTTGATGCGAACCGCTGCGTCCGCCGGCCTGTCGGCGCTTCGGATCGTCGAGGACGAGGCGGCGAGGGGCCGCGGCGAGCGAATTCTGCTTCGCGCCGGGCGGGACGCGGCCGTGTACGTGCTCAACAAGAAGCGCTCGGAGCTCGCCGAAATCGAACATCGCTATGGCGTGTCGATCGAGATCGCGATCGACGAAAGCTTCGAGGGTGCGCGGATGGCGGTGGAAAGCTCCGGCCCGAGACCGGTCCCGGCGCAGCCCGTCCAGAAGGTGGTCGAGAGCCCCGAGGAGGACGAAGAGGAGCTCGAAGCCGCCCTGATCGGCGCCGAGGGCGAGGACGAAGAAGACGAGCGGGATTCAGAGCGCTCCGAGGACAAGGGCGACGGGCAGGAGCATGGAGGCCGCCGCCGGCGCCGCCGTCGCCGGGGTGGGCGCGGCCGAAGGCGTGGAGGAGGCCAGGAGGCTGGACTCCCGTCCGACGAGCTACCCCCGCCGATCGAGGAGACTTCGACGGACGATTCGCCGGTTGCAGTAGAAGCCGGGACCGAGACCGAGGCCGAGCCCGCGGCCGAGGAGAAGCCGAAGCGCAGCCGCCGCCGGCGCAAGTCCAAGACTGCCGAGGCGGAGGCTGGCGCGCCTGAACAGGAAGCGGGCACGGAATCGCCTGCTGAAGCCGAGCCGGCCGTTGCTGAAGCGCCAGCCGAGGCGGAACCCGTCGCCAAGCCAACGCGGTCGAGAAGGAAGAAGGCCGAGCCGAAAGAAGAGGCTCCAGCTCCCGCCGCGGAAGCCGAAGCTCCCGCCGACAAGCCGAAGCGCTCGCGAAGGAAGAAGGCCGAGCCGAAGCCGGAACCGGCCGAGGCGGCTCCGGTCGCCGACAACGATTCCAAGGACGAGGAGGCTGGCCCGCCCAGAAGCGGATGGTGGCAGCGGACGTTTGGCTAGGTCTCGTTTCATGAGAGGTTCAGCCCGCCGATGGGAATGAGGAGCCCATGACCTCTGCGCTCTCGCGGCTGACTCGCTTGCTGATGATGGCGCTGGTGCTTGCGGTCTCGCTGCCCCAGCCCGCATCGGCCGACGATTCGGACCCGACCGTCCTTCGCGACACCGAGGCCGAAGCGTTGCTTCACGACACCGTCGCCCCCTTGGTCAAGGCAGCGGGGATGGACCCCAACAACGTCGACGTGATCCTTCTGGGAAGCCCGACGATCAACGCCTTCGTTGCGACCGGCCAGCATATCTATGTCTATTCGGGGCTGCTCCTCGACCTCGACAATGTGAACGAGCTTCAGGGCGTCCTCGCCCACGAGCTCGGGCATATTACGGCGGGAGACGCCATTCGCGCTTCCGAGGGGCAGAAATCGGCGCTCGGGATCCAGTTGGCGACGATGGTTCTCGGAGCCATCGCCATCGCCGCGGGCGCCGGAGACGCGGGGATGGGCGTGATGATGGCCGGGCAGCGCGCCGCGCTCGGCAAATTCCTCGCCTTCACCAGGACCCAGGAATCGACCGCAGATGCGTCCGCCGTCCGGTTCCTCCACATCGCCGGGATCAGCGGCAAGGGCATGCTCACATTCTTCGGAAAGCTTCAGCAGGAAGAATATCGGCTGGCGATCTACCAGACCGACAGCTTCGACAGCACCCACCCGCTCTCCAGGGAACGAATCCAGACCCTTGAGCAGAGTTTCAAGAGCGACCCCGCCTGGAACAAGCCGGTCGATCCGAAGCTCGAGGAGCGGTTCGAACGGGTGAAGGCGAAGCTCCAGGGATTCGTCGATCCCAAGCAGGCGCTGATCAAATATCCGGAAAGCGACAAGAGCATCCCGGGCCATTACGCGCGCGCTTATGCCTATCACCTCGGCTCGTATCCGGAGAAGGCGCTCGCGGAGGCGAATGCCCTGCTCGCCGCGGAACCCAACGATCCCTACTTCCTTGAGCTGAAGGGCCAGATCCTGCTCGAAACCGGCAAGCCGGAAGAGGCGATTGCGCCGTTGAGGGAGGCGACGAAGCAGTCCGGCGACGCGCCGCTGATCGCCTCCATGTTCGCCCACTCGCTGATCGCGACGGAAAATTCGAAATATTTTCCCGAAGCGAAGCAGGTCCTGAAGGCGGCGGTCAGCCGCGACAACCGGAACCCCTTTGCCTGGTTCCAGCTCGGGATGATCTATTCGCAGGAAGGCGACACCGCTCGAGCATCTCTCGCAACTGCCGAGCGGATGAACCTCGAGGGCGATCCCAAGATGGCCCTGACCAGCGCGCGGATGGCGATGCGCGGAATTCCGCAGGGAACACCCGACTATCTTCGGGCGCAGGACATCGCGATGGTCTCGTGCACCGAGCTGACCACGGACTCGAACGGCAAGGACAAGAAGGTCAAGAAAGAACTGGCGTCGAGGTGCAACAATTGAAGTCGCCGTCCGCGGGACGGTTCGGAGCGGCGGTTCTGGGTGGACTAATCGGCGCGGCCGTCATGGCCGCGCTTCTCGTCTTCGCGGCGCCGCAACTGGTCGGGCCGCGCCTGGTTCGAGCCGGGATGATGGCCGACCCGCAGATCCTCGTCGATACCAGCGAAGCCCTGCGCGACAGGCAATATGAGCCGGTCCTTGCACAGCATCGCGCGGAGATCGAAACGCCGTTCGGGACGTCGTGGAAGGGGTCGGCCAAGCCGGACGTGACCCTGGTCGAATTCTACGATTACGCCTGCCCTTACTGCAAGGCGAGCAATCCGGCGATCGAGCGGCTGATCAGCGAGGACCCGGGACTGCGCGTCGTCTATCGCGAGCTTCCGATCCTGGGGGAGGAGAGCGTCGAAGCCGCCCGGCTTTCGCTCGCGGCATCGAAGGCGGGCCGGTTCGCGCAATTCCACGACGCGATGTGGGAAGCGGGCCGGCCCGCGCCGGACACGCTCGCGATGGCGAGCCAGGCGGCGGGCGTGCCGGCCAGGCCCGCCGACAGCCCCGAGATCGAAGCCGAGCTCAAGAAGAATTTCCAGCTTGCCGGAGCGCTCGGTGCGACCGGGACGCCTTTGTTCGTGATCGGCGACCGCGTGATCAACAGCGCGGTGACCTATGAGGAACTCAAGAAAGCGGTCG
>JBDZVP010000001.1:42785-44000 GCA_040255765.1 Sphingomonadales bacterium
CGCAGGATTCCTTCACGAATTCCGCGATCGGCAACGCCAAGCTTTTGCGCCGGCCAGATTTCGAGGATCGCTTCGAGGATCGCGCAGCCCGCGACGACGAGATCGGCACGGTCGGGGCCGATGCAGGGAAGGGCCGAGCGCCCTTCATAATCCATTTCGGCGATCATCGTGCTGATCGTCCGCATCGCGTCGATCGGAACGTGGAGGCCGTCGACGGCGCGGCGATCGTAACTCGGAAGCGCGAGATGAACGCTCGCGAGAGTCGTCACGGTCCCGCTGGTGCCGAGCAGGCGGATGCCCTTGCGGTCCTTGGGGAGCATCGCCTGGAACTGGTCGAAGGAGCGGCGCACGCGCTCTCGCATTCGCTTGTATGCCTTGACCCGGTCTTCGCCCTCGAGCGCCTCCCGGCCTTCGCTTTCGGTCAGCGAAACGACGCCCCATGGCGCGCTCCACCAACTCCTGATCCTGGGCACCCCGCTCACCTGGTCGATCAACACCAGCTCGGTCGAACCGCCGCCGATGTCGAAGATCAGCGCCGGGCCGTCGCCGGGCTCCAGCAATTTGTGGCAGCCGAGCATCGCGAGCCGAGCTTCTTCCGCGGGTTCGATAATCTCGAGCGCGATCCCGGTCTCGTCGCGGACCCGTTCGAGGAACTTGCGGCCGTTGGCTGCACGGCGGCAGGCTTCGGTCGCGACCGAGCGGGACAGGGAGACGTTGCGGCGGCGAAGCTTGTCGGCGCAGACCGACAGCGCGCCGACCGCACGGTCCATGGCGTCGTCGGACAGCTTCCCGCTCTGCGAAAGCCCGTCGCCGAGGCGCACGATCCGCGAGAAAGCGTCGATCACCGTGAAGCCCCCATCGGTAGGGCGGGCGATGAGCAGGCGGCAGTTGTTGGTGCCGAGGTCGAGCGCTCCGTAAGTATGACGCTGCTTGTGCGGCTGGATGGCCCGCCGATCCGGGGGGCCTGGGAAGGCCGGCTCGTGCCGCGTGTGCGGCGCCGGCGCGCTGGCGACATTCTGCGCCATCAACAACGCCCGTTCTTATCTTGCACCGCCGGACATACCGGCGGCTGACTTGCCCCGAATGTAAGCGCGATGGGGGGTGAAGGGCAAGGTTGCGGGATTCTTGGCGAATTTTCAGTGCGGCCGGTCCATGCTCGCCAACCGGGGCCCGGATTTTCGGTTTGGACGGCCCATCCTAGCCAACCGGGGCCGG
>JBDZVP010000001.1:44100-54630 GCA_040255765.1 Sphingomonadales bacterium
CGGCCCATCCTAGCCAACCGGGGCCGGCGGCGTTGACACCTGCGGGTACCATTTCTATCTCGCCCGCTCGCCGAACAGGCATTGCCCCGTCGTCTAATGGTAAGACTACGGACTCTGACTCCGTCAATTGTGGTTCGAATCCACACGGGGCATCCAGCTCGCTGCGCTGAACCGGCCTGGAAATTCGCGGCCGCCTTGCATTGGCGCGGTGGAGCGCCGATTGTGGGCAGCACGACGATGCTCATCAAAGTCGAAGTCACGCCCAATCCCGCAGCGCGGCGATTCCTGCTCCCGCGGCCGCTTCCCGTATCGACGCCGCTTCCCTTCGACCGCTTAACGGCAAGTCCTCCCCGCCTCGCCCGGCGGCTATTCGGGCTTTCCGGGGTCACGACTCTTCTGTTCGCGCGCGAGTTCGTTTCGGTCACTCGCGACGATTCGGCGGCGCCCTGGTCAGACCTCCAGTATGAAGTCGTCGCCGAGCTAACCGAAGCCCTGGCCGACGGCGAGGAAGCGGACCTCCAGGCCTGGGGGGAAGCGGAGTTCACGCCGGAGGGGCCGATCGAACAGCAGATCGTCGAGCTGCTTCGCACGCGGATCGCTCCGAGGGTCGCGCAGGACGGCGGCGACATCCGGCTGCTGGCGTATAAGGACGGTGTCGCTACGGTGCAGATGCGCGGTGCCTGCGGAGGCTGCCCATCGGCGATGATGACCCTGAAGCGCGGCGTTGAAACCACGCTCAAACATTACATCCCCGAGCTCCAGCGGGTCGAAGCAGCACTCGAATCCAGCCCGGGGCAACCGTCCTGGAAATCGATGCTGGAGGCGCGCGGGGCTAGGTTCGACAGCGCCCGGGAGAAGCGGGCGACCTGACTCACCAATATGGCGGCCCGTTCGACGAAACAGTCTTGCGAAGTCTGCAATCCGACCGGACGCGTCGAGGACCGAATTTCCCCCGGCCCGCCCTTCGAAGCTAACGAGGGCCTGGAGTCATCATCTGGACCCGCTCGGTCGCTTCGCGCGCCTGCGCTCGCCGGGCTTCCCAGGCCGAGAGTGGGCCGCAGAGCTTATGATAGCCTAATTTCGTCCCCGGTTCGTCTTCGTAGTGGCAGACCATCCGGTTGGCGTCCTTGGCATATTGCGCCTCCAGTGCTGCCCATTGCGCCTTGGACTGGCACAGCTGGTAGGGAAGCGCACCCGGGTCCGAAGCGAGGACATATTTGCACACCGGCTTCGAGTCCGCCGGGGACGAAGTCGCGGCGCCGGCGGATAATGCTAAAAAAGCGGTAGCGCCCGCGAACGATGCGGCGCTAGCCAATGCAGCCAATCTAAGCATGGCAATTCTCCTTGGCCCGAGCGGCATCGATCATCTTCCTCGTCCGTGCGCGAGTCAAATTTGCAACCTGGATCAAAGGTCGAGGTAGCGGGCCGGCGTTCGCGACGCGGTGGCTCTCGCCAATGTCCTCCTTATGCTTGCAAGCAAGGCAGGTGATCCGCAGTCGCGGGGATGGACCGCGATCCTCAGCACGCGCTGCGGCGCGAAGCGGCCGAGAATCGCGGCGGCCGCGAGCGACGAGGCGAGACGTCCCCGGGTGCGGCTGGCCCAAGTGATGACCGGTCCTCTTGCGAGAATTCGGCCGTTTGCGGGCGACCAGACCCGCCAGTGATCCTCTGCCAGTCGCAGACCGCTCGCTGCGAGGGCCGCATGGGCGCCGGGCCCGTAGAGCCACGCCGGGGCAATGAAGCCCGCGACCGGCTGACCGATGATATCCTCGATGAGGGCGCGTCCGTCAGCGATCCGCTTGCCCGCCTGCGCCCTCGACAGGCCCAGGAATTCGCCTTCCCGGGCGGTCAGGAACCGCGCCCGAAGACGGTCGAGACCGCGATGTTCCTGCTCATCGCGATGATAGTAGCCGTGAAGGAATATTTCGACGCCGCTGTCGGCCCAGCCGCGCAGCCGGGAAGCGAATGGAGAACCGGGGCGAATCTGGCCGGTCCGCCAATGATTGGGTACGACCAGCATGGCCAGTCGGGAGCCGACGAAGGGCTCGATCTCGCTCATCAGCCGGTCGACCTGCGGCTCGAAACGCGGCGCGACGTCGTGGATCGATGCGAGGAGGAGGCGCTTCGGTTTCCTTGGCATCGAGCCAGTCTGCACCCGCCCGCAAGCGAAGGAAATTGAACAAAAGTTCACTTGATGTTCGCCTGCCCGAATCCAATTCCGGCGCCGTTCCAACAGGAGCGATGCGGTGAGGATTGTCGACGTCTGCGCCTTCTACAGTCCGTCAGGCGGCGGCGTCAGGACCTATGTCGATGCAAAGCTTCGCTCGGCGTCGCGGCTGGGCCATGAGATCGTGGTTCTCGTTCCGTCCGATAAAGCCGAGGTCACCGAAATCGCGCCGGGCGCGCTGATTGCGGGAATCCCGGCTCGGCCGATGCCGTTCGATCGCCGCTACCGTTATTTTCACGATTCCGTCCGGCTTCACGAAGAGCTGAACCGGTGGCGGCCTGACCATGTCGAATGTTCCTCTCCCTGGTCGAGCGCCTCGGCGGTGGCGCGCTGGCCGGGAAGTGCGACGCGGGCACTGTTCATGCACAGCGACCCAATGGCGGCCTATGCCTATCGCTGGTTCGGCTTCCTCAATCCCGCTCTCGTCGACGGGCTGTTCTCCCGGTTCTGGGACCATATGCGGTTCCTTGGACGAAGTTTCGATGCCGTGGTGAGTCCAAGCCGCCAGCTCACGCAACGGCTGCGGCAACGGGGGCTGGAAAATGTCGCAACCGTCCCGCTGGGGGTGGAGCGCAAATTCTCTGCCGTCAGGCGCGATCGGGAACTGCGCGAAAAGCTGCTCGCGGAGCTTGGGCTGGGTACCGACGCGACTTTGTTGTTGTCCGTCGGCCGGCTCGCTCCGGAAAAGCGGCCGGAACTGGTTTGCCAGGCAACCGCCGAGGCCGCCCGGAGCCGGGATCTCGGACTGGTGATGGTCGGGGAAGGGCCGCTTCGGAAACGACTTGAAAGACTGGCGTCGCAAAGTGCCCGTATTCGCCTGCTCGGCCATGTCTCGGATCGCAACCAAGTGGCGCGGCTGGTCGCGAGCGCCGACGCGCTGGTCCACGGATGCGAGGCCGAGACGTTCGGGTTGGTCGTCGCCGAGGCACTGGCGTGCGGGACTTCAGTGGTGGTTCCGGACCGCGGCGGAGCTTTCGAGCAGTTGCGGCCCGGCGCCGGCCTTTCTTACGCTGCGGGAGATCGGGAGGAACTGGTGCGGGCACTGCTTCGCCTGCCGCTTGCGCCATCGCAATGCCAAAGCGGCGCCCCGCGCCTGATGGATGATCATTTCCGCGAATTGTTCGGTTTTTACCGCCGCTTCGAGCGTGCTGCCGTAGCCTAGGGGCCGGATATGAGTCGGGCCGAAGCTTTCGCTCCGGCCCGGTCTGCCTGCCCCATCTCGGGCGTTACGCCTTGTAGAAGATGTGCGCTCCGATTTGCGAAACTTGGGTCAGCCGCGAGCCCCACGACGGGCTGACGTAATTGGCATGGTACCAAAGCACGCTTGCCGGAACTTCGCGCATCACATCGGCCATCGCGATCCGGGCAATGCCCTGCGCCTTTGCCCAGGAGGCTGCGTCGGTGATTGCCGGAAACTGGCCGGTGCGCGGATTGACGAAGGAGAACTGCCACGGCTGCTTCACGACGTCGCACCAGCTCGACGGATATTGGCCCGACGCGGCCCGATTCATGACCACATCGGCGACCGCGAGCTGGCCCTGAAGCGATTCTCCGCGAGCTTCGAAATAGACGGCGGTGGCAAGGCAATTCGCTTGCTCGTCGAGCGCAACGCCGGTGCTGTAGCGGTCGACCAGCGCATAGAGCGGCCAGCCGGCGTTCGCGAGCCAGCGGCCTTCGCGGGCGATCTTCTGAAGCTCGGCCTTGCGCGGATCGAGCGGCTGGGTGCCGAAGACCGCGCCGAGCGTGTTGGAGAAGGCCTGCGTCGTCGAGCTGATCGTGCGCTGGACGGCCGAAACGACGGGAAGCTTGCTTCCGAGCGGAGTGGCCGATGTGTCCACCGCCCCCGCTTTGAGCGCATAGCCGGTATTAACCAGCGGCGTGGATTGAGCGGCGGCATTCCCCGCGCCCAGCGTAAGCGTGATGGTTCCGATGGCCGCGACGACGCCGCGGCTAAACAGCTTGTTCAATGGTTTCTCTTGCCCTTGGCGGCCGGCCTGACACAGGGAAAGCCATGCACCTTAAAATGCGGCGCCAAGGCTATGCAGCAGTGAAAGGGTCGTCCGTCTTGCCCGGGGCCCGGCGTCTCATGCGCTCTTAAGCCCGCTCGCTCTCGTTAACCGATGAGTGCCAAATATGGATTTTCCCGATCGATCCAACCCACCCAGCGGCGAATCGAGCCGAGCGCGGGATGAATGACGGAACCCATTGATAAACAAAGACAAAAACAACAGTTTGGCTTTGGGAAGGGAGCCGTTTAGTGCGCGTGGAGGAGGAAAGCATGGCGCATTGGCTGATGAAATCGGAGCCTTCCAGCTACAGCTGGCAGGACCTGGTCCGCGACGGCTCGACCGAATGGGACGGTGTCCGGAACAACGCCGCCAGGCTTCATCTCAAGGCGATGAAACGCGGCGACGAGGCTTTCTTCTATCACAGCATGGATGAACGCGCGGTGATCGGCGTGATGAGGATAGTCCGCGAGGCAGCTCCAGACCCCAGGGATGGGGACTGGGTGTCCGTGAAAGTGCAGCCGGTGCGAGAGCTCGATCGGCCGGTGACGCTAAAGGAAATCAAGGCCGAGCCGAGGCTCGCGAAGATGGAGCTGATCCGCCAGTCGCGGTTGTCGGTCGCGCCGGTCCGGGAAGACGAGTGGGCTGTGGTGTTGGAGTTGAGCCGGCGCTAGCCGAAGCTACAGAAGGCCTAGCTGGCGGAAACTGGTGCAGCCGGTTTCGCCGAACACGAGATGATCGATAACGGTGCAGTCGAGCGCCTCTGCGGCGCAGGCAAGGCGGGTTGTGGCGAGCGTATCGGAGGCGCTGGGGGTAGGGTCGCCGCTCGGGTGATTGTGAGCGAGCACGATGCCCGCACTACCGTGCACCGCGGCGTCGGCGATGATCGAGCGGAGCGGGAAGTCCGTCCCGGACTCGTCGCCGTCATGATGGGTCAGGCGCAGGCAATTCAGGTCAGGGTCCAGGTGAGCGACCCACAGGCGTTCGCGGGCCGGGTCGGATTCCGCGAAACAACCCGCAAAGAACGCGCGCGCTGCGGCGAGTCCGTCAAGTTTCAGCGGATGTTCGGCACGCTGATGTCGCATCGCGACCCGAGTACAGAAGCCAGTCGAAACGAACGACCGCAAGCTGGTCGACTTGCGAGCGAGTCTCATCCGTTATGGCGGTAGGACGAGTCAGTCCGCGTACCGATTGTGAGTCCGCGGGGTCTCGGTCCCCATATTTTTTCGCGAAAGTTAACTTTTCCGCTTGGCTTGCGACTCGCAATGATTCAAAGATTCATATTGTGGGTTCAAAACGTTGCCTGATTTGGGGGTGGGACCAATGAGCATCGATTTCATTCGGCCGGAAGTCGACGAACTTCGACCGCGTATCAGCGTCATCGGCGTCGGCGGCGCCGGCGGCAACGCGGTCGCCAACATGATCCGCGCCGACGTCCAGGGAGTCGACTTCATCGTCGCGAACACGGATGCCCAGGCGCTCAACACCTCGTCGGCGGATCGCCGGATCCAGCTCGGGCTCAAGATCACCCAGGGGCTCGGCGCAGGCTCGCGGCCCGAGATCGGGCGCGCGGCGGCCGAGGAATCGATCGAGGAAATCGAAAAGGCGCTCGAAGGTGCGCACATGTGCTTCCTCGCCGCCGGAATGGGCGGCGGCACGGGAACCGGTGCTGCTCCGGTCATCGCCAAGGCTGCCCGCGACAAGGGCATCCTGACGGTCGGCGTTGTCACCAAGCCGTTCGCATTCGAAGGTTCGCGCCGAACCCGCTCGGCGGATGGCGGAATCGAGGAGCTCCAGCAGCACGTCGACACGCTCATCGTCATTCCCAATCAGAATCTGTTCCGCCTCGCCAATTCGGAGACGACCTTCAAGGAAGCCTTCGAAATGGCCGACGAGGTCCTTCAGCAAGGCGTCCGCGGGATCACCGACCTGATGGTCATGCCTGGCCTTATCAACCTCGACTTCGCCGACGTCCGCTCGGTCATGGGCGAGATGGGCAAGGCGATGATGGGCACCGGCGAAGCCTCGGGCGAGAATCGCGCGATCGAAGCCGCCGAGAAGGCGATCTCGAACCCGCTGCTCGACGGGGTCAGCATGAAGGGCGCCAAGGGCGTCATCATCTCGATCACGGGTGGCGAGGATATGCGCCTGATGGAGGTCGACGAGGCCGCCAGCCACATCAAGGAGCTGGTCGACCCCGACGCGAACATCATCTGGGGATCGGCGTTCAACAACGACCTCGACGGCAAGGTTCGCGTGTCGGTTGTCGCAACCGGGATCGAAGCCGAGAACGTCGCTCAGCCGCAGCCCGCGAAGGTCTTCACCTTCCCGGCGCGCCCTGCGGTACCGCCCGCACCGGAAGCGAGCGACGAGAGCGATGACGGCGATGCCCTCGACCTGACGGACGAAGTCTCCAATGACGCCGAGGGCGAGGACGAAGAGCTCCTTCTCGACAGCGACGATATCCTGACCAGCCCGGTCGGGTCGCCGCCGATCGCTCCGCCGCCGGACGACGATCCGGCAACGCCGGAGGCCGAGGAAGCCAAGCCGGCGGAGGAGCCGAAGGCCGCGGCCGCGGCCGGCGGAACCCTGTTCGAGCGCATGTCGAGTATCGCTCGCGGTGCGCCGAGGGCGCAGATCGACGAAAATCAGCCGGGCCCGGGCTTCAGCCGGGAGCCGATCGACATCCCGCGCTTCCTCAACCGGCAAAACAACCAATGACCGGCTGCGGGGCCTATTGAATTGCCCCGCTCACCGCCGCTGCCGCACGGCTCGTCGTTAAGCCACTAGGCAGAAAGGTTCGCGTAAGATTCTCTGCCCCACGGGGATCGAATGGCGGTGGGGATAGTCTGCGAATGACATATTTGCGCGCAATGGCGCTGGTTCTGGCGAGCGCCGGAATGAGCTTCGCCGCGGCGCCTTCTGCGGCGCTCGCGCAAGCGGTGCCACATTATGCGGAGAGCCCGTCCGACGCGCTCGCCCGCAACGTCAAGATCCTCGCCGACAGTCCGAAAAATTTCGACGCACTCGTGGCGGCGGGCAAGGCTGCGCTCCAGCTCGGCGAGACCCAGGCGGCCGCCGGATTCTTCGGCCGGGCCGAGGAAGTGAATCCGCGTAGCCCGCTCCCGCAGGCGGGAATGGGAGCGGCACTGACGGCTACCGGCGACCCCGAGGGCGCGCTCACCTATTTCGCCAGGGCGCTTCACTACGGCGCGACGGTCAGCGGGATCGGCGCCGACCGCGGGCTCGCCTATGATCTTCTCGGAAACCAGGTCGCAGCGCAAACCGATTATCGTGCCGCGCTCAATGGCTCCGACCGCGACGAAGCGCGACGCCGGCTCGCCCTCAGCCTGGCGATCAGCGGCCAGAAGACGCTGGCTCTTTCGACCATCCAGCCGCTCATCCAGAGGCGGGACATCGCCGCCCAGCGGGTGCGGGCGCTGATCCTGGCAGTGGACGGCGATCTCGCGGGCGCGAAGGCCGCGCTCGATTACACAATGCCCGGCGCCTCGGTGCGAATGGACCCGTTCTTCCGGCGCTTGCCCGCGCTCACCGCCGCCCAGAAAGCCGCCGCGGTGAATCTCGGAATCTTCCCGGACGACGTCGCCGTCGCTTCGGCCTCGCAGCCGAGACAGGACCGGCTGGCATCGATCGACGCGCTTCTGGCGCAAGGAGATTCCCAGGCGCCGCAGCCGGCGCCAGCGCCGCCAGTCCAGTACACTTATGCCAGCCCGTCTCCGGCAGTTGCTCAACAGCAGCAGCCGGCGCACGTGCAACTCGCGTCGATTTCCCGCACTGAAGTCCAGCGCGCGGCGTCGCCCAACAATTCGATGATCCAGACCAAACGGATCGCATCCGATCCGACCGGAAAGAAAATCTGGTTGCAGCTTGCAAGCGGCAGCAATGCCGGCGATTTTCCACAGCGATTCAAGAGCATCCGTTCCAAGAAGCCGTCGCTGTTCACCGGAATTACCGGTTTTGTCGCTAAGACGGGCGACCGGGACCGCTTGCTGATCGGCCCGTTTCACACGCAGGAGGACGCGCGTCTGTTCGCCGACGCCCTTCAGACCGCACGCATTGACTCATTCAGCTGGACGAGCCAGCCCGGACAGGTGATCCACAGCCTTTCAGCCCGGTGAGCCTGCCGCCTTCGCTCGCGGCGCGACCATCGACTTCGCGCGGGCGGCTCCATGCCGAAAACGACAGCGGCCCGCGCGGTCCCCGCGACATCTTCCAGCGGGACCGGGACCGGATCATCCACTCGGTCGCTTTCCGGCGCCTACGCCACAAGACTCAGGTGTTCGTCGCGCCGGACGGAGACCACTATCGAGTCCGGCTGACCCACAGTCTCGAAGTGGCGCAGATCGGGCGGACGATCGCCCGCGCTCTCGGCCTCAACGAAGACCTCACCGAGATGCTGTGCCTCGCGCACGATCTCGGCCACCCGCCCTTCGGGCATGGGGGGGAGGACGCGCTCCAGGAAGCCATGGCGGACGTCGGCGGGTTCGATCACAACGCCCACACGATCCGAATCGTGACGAAGCTCGAGACGCCCTACGTCGGCTTCGACGGCCTCAACCTCAGCTGGGAAGCGCTTGAGGGCCTCGCGAAGCACAATGGCCCGGTGAAGTCGCCGGCATGGGCCCTTGCGGAAGCGAATTCCGAGTTCGATCTCGAGCTTTCCACCTGGCCGAGCCTCGAGGCGCAGGTCGCGGCGATCGCCGACGATATCGCCTACGACAACCACGACATCGACGATGGCTTGCGTGCCGGGGTCATCGATCTCGAAGCGCTGGTTGCGGTGCCGCTTGTCAACCGCCATTGGCGCGCGATCGGCGAACGATTCGGCGAGCTCCCAGCCGACAAGATGCAGCGTGCGCTCGTCCGGGACATGATCGGCACCATGGTCGGCGACGTGATCGCCGAGGTCGAGCGGCGAGTCCGGCAGGCGGGCGTGGAAACGATGGACGACGTTAGCTCCGCCGGGCGGCAACTTGCCGGCTTCTCTCCCGACCTCGCGCCGGGCGAGCGGGAATTGAAGCGATTCCTCTACGCCAATCTCTACAACGCGCCCCGGCTGGTCGCGGTTAAAGAGGGCGCACGGCGCGTCGTGACCGGTCTCGCCAACGCGTATCGGGCCGATCCGGCGCTCCTCCCGCCGGAGTGGAGAACCAACGAGGGCGAGGCCGGGCAGGTGCGCCGGATCGGCGACTTCATCGCCGGGATGACGGACCGATTTGCGATCTCCCGGCACAGGGAGATCGTCGGCCCTGTCGAGCTGCCCGACCATTTTTGAAGATGGTGACGAGGCGACGAGCCTGCGCTAGACGCGCGGCTTCGCTGCACAGGTGATAAATTGAGCCTTTACGCCCGCTATTCCGCGCTCCTCGACGGAGTGCTCGACCAACTTCAGTCCGAAGACAAAATTCCGGCCGGAATCGATCGCAAGTCGGTCGCGGTCGAGCCGCCGCGCGACCCCGCTCATGGCGACCTCGCAACCAATGCGGCCATGGTGCTCGCCAGGCAGGCGAAGACGAACCCGCGAGCCCTCGCCGAAATGATCGCGCCCAAGTTGCAGGCTCTCCCGGCTGTCACTTCCGTCGAGGTCGCCGGACCGGGGTTCATCAACCTCCGGCTCTCTCCGGATGCCTGGCGCGACGAACTGAGCACCATCCTCGACCGGGCCGAATCCTACGGCCAGTCGGACATTGGCGGCGCCGAGCGGGTCAACGTCGAATATGTCTCGGCCAACCCGACCGGGCCGCTTCACATGGGCCATTGCCGGGGCGCCGTTGTCGGCGACGCGCTTGCACGGGTGCTGGAGGCTGCTGGCTTCCGGGTCACCAAGGAATATTATGTAAATGACGCCGGCGGACAGGTCGACACGCTCGCACGCTCGGTGCACCTCCGCTACCGGGAGGCGTTGGGCGGGGATATCGGCGAAATCCCCGAGGGCATGTACCCGGGCGAGTATCTGAAGCCGATCGGTGCCGGGCTCGCGGCCGAGTTCGGCGATAAATATACCCAGAAGCCAGAAAGCGAATGGCTGGAGCTGTTCCGCACCCGAGCGGTCGCGGCGATGCTCGACCTCATCCGCCACGACCTCGCACTTCTCGGAATTCACCACGATGTGTTCGCGTCAGAAGCCGAGCTTCAGAAAGAAGGGGCGGTCGATGCGGCGATGGAGATGCTCCGCTCGAAAGGCCTAGTCTACGAGGGCACGCTGGAGCGCCCGAAAAGCCTCGACCCGAACGACGAGTGGGAGCCGGTCGAGCTGACTTTGTTCAAGTCGACGCA
>JBDZVP010000001.1:54730-63710 GCA_040255765.1 Sphingomonadales bacterium
CTTCTCGACGAGGAGGAGCTGGCGCTGGTCAAGCTCGCCGCGCAATTCCCGCGCACCGTCGAGGCTTCGGCGACGGCACACGAGCCGCACCGGATTGCTTTCTATCTCCACGACTTGGCGTCTGCGTTCCACGCGCTGTGGAACCGCGGCAACGACGATCCCGACCGGCGGTTTCTCCTTGAGAACAATCCACAAGTTTCGCGCGCGCGACTGGAACTGGCGCTCGGCATCGGGCAGATCATCCGCAGCGGCCTCGACCTGATGGGCGTCGAAGCCGCCGAGGAGATGCGGTGAGATGACCGACCTTCGAAGCGGCTACGACGAAGATTCGCTGCCGTGGCTCCAGGAGGTGGAAGACGAAGATGGCCCGCGAGGGATTTCCGCAAGGGCGATGCTCATCGGGCTTGTCGCGGTTCTCCTTGTCGCGGCGGCGGTCGCGGGCGGCTTCTACTGGCTCGGCAGCCGGGGCGGCGGCATCGCCGGGGAGCCCGAGCTGATTCGAGCGCCTGCGACTCCGTATAAAGTGAAGCCCGAGGACCCGGGCGGGCTCGACATCGCCGGCGAATCCGAAACCACGTTCCAGACGAGCGCCGGGCAGGACATCGATTCGCGGCTCAATCTCGGGGCCACAGGGCGCGAGGATGTGACCGCCGACGACATCCAGCAGCAGCAGACGGGCGAGGGCCCGACGGCGGAGAAGCCTGCCCAACCGGCTCCGCCGCCCTCCGCTCCAAAGCCGTCGGGAGCCGCAGGAAGCGTCATCCAGCTCGGGGCCTTCAAGAATATGGCGCAGGCCGAGCGCGCCTGGGCCGTGCTGAGCTCCCGCTTCGGAGCTCTGGCGGGGATGACCAAGATGGTCGTTCCCTATTCGGCGAACGGCAGCAGCGGTTATCGGCTTCGCGCGGCCGCTTCATCGCCGGACGCAGCCCGCCAGGCTTGCCAGGCAATCGAGGCCGGCGGCGAAAGCTGCTTTATCGCCCGCTGATGCAGGCTGCGATCTACGGCCTTGCCGGTCCGGCCTTGAGCGACGACGAGCGCGCATTTTTCCGCGACTGCGATCCCGCCGCGTACATCCTGTTCAAGCGCAATTGCGTGGATTCCGAGCAGCTCAAGGCGCTGACGGCCTCGCTTCGCGAGCTTTCCGGTCGCGACCACCTCCCGATCCTGATCGACCAGGAAGGCGGGCGAGTGGCGCGGATGCAGCCGCCCGAATGGCCGAAATTTCCAGCCGCCTGGTCGTTCGCCGAGCTGTACGGCAGGGCGCCCATCTCCGCGATCGAGGCCGAAATGGCCAACGCGCGTGCACTTGGCGTGATGCTTCGCGAGCATGGGGTCAATGTTGACTGCCTCCCGCTTCTCGATGTCCGGCGTCCGGAAGCTGACGACATCATCGGTGACCGCGCGCTTGGAGCCGAGCCGATGCAGGTCGCTGCTCTCGGCCGCGCAGTGCTCGACGGCTTCGCGGCGGCGGGCGTCGTTGGAGTGGTGAAACACATCCCCGGCCACGGCCGTGCCCTGTGCGACAGCCACAAGGAATTGCCGGTCGTAACCGCGAGCGCCGCGGAGCTGGAGACAGATCTCGAGCCGTTCGAGCGGCTGAACTGGGCGCCGATGGGGATGATGGCGCACGTCGTCTACACCGCCTGGGACAAGGAGCGCCCAGCGAGCCAGTCGCCGCTGATCGTAAGCGAAATCGTTCGGGGACGGATCGGCTTCGATGGCTGGCTGATGAGCGACGACATCGGGATGGAGGCGCTGGAAGGCGGTTTCGATGAGCGCGCGGCGGGGGTGATCGCAGCGGGATGCGACGCCGTGCTCCACTGTTCGGGCAAGATGGACGAGATGATCGCGGTCGCCTCCGCTGTCCCCGAAATGGGCGCGCAAAGCGGGGAACGGCTACGGCAGGCGATGCTGGTAACCGATGCCTCCGAGTCGCCTTCCGACTTTGCCGAGCTGATTGCCAAGCGCGACGAGCTTCTTGCGCTGGCCTGAAGGGTTCCCCCGATCCGCAGACAATGACCGCCCGTTCGTCGATGGGCAGGGTTGCATGCCGAAACCCGCTTTTGCTTTATCTTCGGCTCTCACCCGAACTCGTCTGAAAGCCCGTGCCCATGCGCCTCCTTCTCGCCTTTTCCGCAATCGCGCTCGTCGCTGCAGCGCCCGCCGCTGCCCAGCAGGGCACGGACAAAGGCAAGAGCGCCGAGGAAATTCACAAGCAGGACATGGCCGACGCCGTCCAGGACTTCTGGAAAGGAGCTCCGGTCGAAGAGCAGGCCGTCTCCAGCAAGCACAGCGTCAGCGTCGACGGGCGGACCCTGAAATATACGGCGACCGCGGGAACGCTGACGATCCGGGACAATTCGGGCAAGCCGACCCAGAGCATGTTCTATACAGCCGACACGCTGGACGGGGTTCCGGGCTCGCGGCGGCCGATCACCTTTTTCTACAACGGGGGGCCGGGATCGGCTTCGCTGTGGCTTCGGATGGGCTCGTTCGGACCGACCCGGATCCAGACCGGAAGCCCCGAATTCATCAAGCCGGCGCCGTTCGATTACGGGCCCAATCCGGACACCTTGCTCGGATCGACCGACATGGTGTTCATCGACGCTCCGGGTACCGGCTATTCGCGCGCACTGGGCGACGCGAAAGGCAGTGATTTCTATGGCGTTGACGAAGATGTCGACGCCTTCGCCCGAGCGATTCAAAGGTATGTGACGAAGTTCAGCCGATGGGACAGCCCCAAGTTCCTGTTCGGTGAAAGCTACGGCACGACCCGCTCGGGCGGACTCGCTTACGAACTGCAGGACCGCGGAATGGCGCTCAACGGCGTCATCCTCCTGTCCTCGATCATGAACTACGGGCGCCGCCAGCCGGGCCTCGACCAGGATTTCCTCAACTACCTTCCGAGCTATGCGGCGACCGCCTGGTACCATCACAAGATGGCCAATCCGCCGGCGACCGTGGCGGAAGCGGCCGCCGAGGGCCGCGCCTTCGCGGAAGGGCCCTATGCTTCCGCGCTCGCCAAGGGCCAGAACATCAGCCCGGAAGAGGAGAATGCGGTCGCGCAGCGGATGAGCCAGCTCACCGGCCTTTCGCCCGAGTTCATCAAGCAGGCCAACCTTCGCGTCGACCTTTCGCGCTTCCGCAAGGAGCTTCTCCGCGACCAGCGCAAGACGGTCGGGCGCTTCGATTCGCGCTACATGGGAGTCGATCCCGACGCCGCCGGCGACAGCCCCGACTATGACGCATCCGATGTCGCGATCAGCGGCGCCTTCGTCGGCCTTCACCACCGGTACCTCGACGACCTCGGCTACCACACCGATCTTCAGTATCGGCTCAGCGCACGCGACGAAAAAGGATTCGAGTGGAACTGGAAGCACAAGGCTCCGGGTCGTGGCTATCCGATGAACAACCCCAACACCGCGCTCGATCTCGCGGCGGCGATGCGGACCAACCCTTATCTCAAGGTGCTCTCGCTTAACGGCTATTACGACATGGCGACGCCGTTCTTCGGCACCGAGTTCGATCTCGACCACATGATGCTCGATCCGGCGCAGCGGCAGAACCTCGAGTTTCGCTATTATCCTTCGGGGCACATGGTCTATCTCAACCCCGAGGCGCTCCACTCCATGCGGCTCGACGTCCAGCGCTTCATTGGCGAGGCAGCCGGCGGGCGGTAGCTGTCAGAATCTGTGGATTGGTCGTTCGCTCGAAGCGACGATTGTCTTACAATTTCCGCCGTTTGAGCTAATCTTCGGCCCGTGGGGGTGGTGACGCTCAATTCGGCGGCTCGCGATGGCGACGAGCTCAATCTCAGCCTCGACGGCTGGGAGGGTCCGCTCGATCTGCTCCTCAGCCTTGCTCGCGCGCAGAAGGTCGATCTCGCGCAAATCTCGATCCTCGAGCTGGTCGAGCAATATCTTGCCTATCTGAACAACGCCCGCGCGCTGAAGCTGGAGATCGCCGCCGATTATCTCGTGATGGCGGCCTGGCTCGCTTACCTCAAATCCTGCCTCCTGCTGCCCAAGGACCCCGAGGCGGACCCAAGTCCGGAGGAAATCGCTCTCCGGCTTCAAATGCGGTTGCAGCGCCTCGACGCGATGCGCGAGGCGGGCGCGCGCCTGCTTGGCCGCGATCGTTTGGGCCGCGATGTTTTCCAGCGCGGCTCTCCCGAAGGTCTTCGCCTGGTCCGCAAATCGGCATGGCAAGCTACCGCGTTCGACCTGTTCGCCGCATATGGTTCGGTCAAGGCGCGCGCCGAGCCACCGATGCACGTTGTCCATGCCCGGGCGGTGATGACTCTCGACGACGCGATCGAGCGGGTGAGCCGGATGCTCGGGATCGCCCTGGACTGGACTGACATCGAGACGTTCCTGCCGCCGACGGATGACCCCCAACTTCGCCGTTCTGCGCTGGCGTCCAGTTTCCTCGCCGCGCTCGAGCTGGCCCGCCGCGGCCGTCTCGACCTGCTTCAGGAGGAGGCATTCGCGCCGCTCCGGATCAAGGCGGCTGCCTGATGGACGAGTTCGTGAGAGCGGTCGAAGCGACGGTGTTCGCCTCCGCCGAGCCGCTCGAACCGTCGGAAATCGCGCTCCACGTTGGCGAAGGCGACGTGAAAGCCGCACTCGCCGAGCTTGCCGAGCGTTATCAGGGGCACGGCATCGAACTGGTCGAGCGTGGTGGCCGCTGGCATTTCCAGACCGCGCCCGATCTTGCGCACCTCCTCCGCCGAACTCGCGAGGAGCCGCGCCGCCTGTCGCGAGCAGCGACGGAGACGCTTGCCATCATCGCTTATCACGAGCCCGTCAGCCGCGCCGAAATCGAGGCGATCCGCGGAGTCCAGATTTCCAAGGGCACGCTCGACGTCCTGATGGAGGCGGGCTGGGTGAGGACGGCCGGCCGCCGTGAAGCTCCCGGACGGCCCTTGCTCTACGCGACGACGCCCGATTTCCTGACCCATTTCGGTTTGGGATCGCGAAAGGATCTGCCCGGTATCGACGATCTCAAGGCCGCGGGCCTCCTTGATCCGCTCGACGAGGCGGCGCTCCAGCTGGAGCTTGGCGGCGAATCCGACGATGAACTGGAAACGCAAGGCGAGGGCGACTAAGTAGCCCGCAACCCTATCGGAGTGTGCTCATGGGCTCTTTCAGCCTCATTCACTGGATCATCCTCGGCCTGTTCCTGTTGCTGCTGTTCGGCGGCAACCGCTTCTCGGCGATGATGAACGACGTCGCCAAGGGCCTCAAAAGCTTCAAGCAGGGCATGAGCGAGGACGAAACCAAGCCCGAGGACAAGCGGCGCGAGCTTCCGCCGCAGAGCCGGGCGCCGGAGCGGCCGATCGACGTTACTCCGGAACCGCGTCCCCGCGAGGACGACCAGACTCGTAGCTAGGCCGCCGGGCCGATGTTCGGCGTCGATTCCACCGAGCTCATCATCGTCGCCGTCCTGGCGCTGCTGTTCATCGGTCCGAAGGAGCTTCCCTCGACGATGCGGACGGTGGGCCGCTGGGTCGGCAAGATCCGCGCCGTTTCGCGCCATTTCACAAGCGGGCTGGAAGCAATGATTCGCGAGGCGGAGCTCGAGGAAATGGAAAAGAAATGGCGCGAGGAGAATGAGCGGATCATGCGCGAGCATCCGCAAATCGAGCCGCCAACGATCGAACCTGCGCCGCCGGCGGAGTCCGCTGACGAACCCCGTCTTCCCTTCGGTGACAAGAACGAGCTTCCGTGAAGGACATCGACGAAACCAAGGCGCCGCTGCTCGAACATCTGATCGAGCTCAGACGGCGCTTGCTGTGGTCGGTCGCGGTACTCGCCGCTTTGTTCGTGGTTTGCCTCTATTTCGCGCGGCCGATCTTCGCGTTCCTGGTTCAGCCGCTGCTCGAAGCGGGGCAGGGCCGGATCATCTACACCGACATCTTCGAGGCTTTCTTCGTCGAGGTGAAGGTGGCGCTGTTTGCCGCACTGATGCTCGGCTTTCCCTTCTTCGCGATCCAGATCTGGAAGTTCGTCGCTCCCGGGCTCTACGCCAAGGAGAAGAAGGCGCTGCTTCCCTTCCTCGTCCTGACACCGGTCTTCTTCATCGGCGGAGCGGCCTTTGCTTATTACGTGGCGATGCCGTGGGCGCTTCACTTCCTTCTGAGCTACCAGGGGAATGTCGGCGGAATCACGCAGGAAGCGCTCCCCGGCGTCGGCAATTATCTGAGCTTCTGCACCCGCTTCCTGTTCGGCTTCGGAGTCGCCTTTCTCACTCCGATCGTGCTGATGATCCTGGAGCGGGCGGGAATCGTCACGCTTCAGCAGCTGACCAAGCACCGGCGCTACGCGGTTGTGATCTCGGCCGCCGTCGCCGCGGTCCTGACTCCGCCCGACGCGGTTTCGATGATGTTGCTGATGGTGCCGCTCTATTCGCTCTACGAACTGGCGATCCTTGCCATCCGGGTCACCCACTGGCGCGCCGCGCGCATCGCTGCTTCGGCGGACTCAGGCTCGGCGGAAAAAAGTGAGGGCCCGGAAGCGCCACCGGGGGGGGGGAGGGTTGGCGGTTCCGGGCCCATTTAAACGGATAGCGAGAGCGGGGGGGCAAAAGGTCACTATCCGAACTGCATAACGCCCCTTCTTTTCGCTAGGTTCCGGCAACCTCCCAATTTTTTTCGGGCAATCCCGAAACGGCCCTTTATCTCGGCGGAAATGCGGGAAGTTCGACGCTGTAGCGGCCAAGCTTGCGATCGAGGTTAGAGCGCAGCTGCTTGGCGAGGCCGCCGATAATGCGTTCGAATTGCTGCTTTTCCTTATCCTCGTCGCCTTCCGGGACGAGTACCGGGCTGGCTAACGTCAGGCGCCCGGTGAGATCGCTAGTCCGCCGCAGCGAAATCTCGACCGGCTGGTCGGGCCGGTGAAGCATCGCATATTCGACCACCTCGGTGATGAGGAAGGCGACCGAAACTGCGACGTCCTGGGTGGTGTTGAGCGGCTCCGCTTCGATTTCGATCTTGAGGCCCTTGGCAGATTCGGGTGCGGTCGAGCGAAGCTCCGCCGCGAGCTCGGAAAGCAGCGGGCGCATCGAAATGCCCCGGTTTTCCTCCATCTCCGCATAATGGTTGCGGTGGACGATCGCCAGCGCGCCGACCCTCCGCCCGATCGCCCCATAGGCATCGCGTCCGGCCTGCGACTGGGCGGTTCGCCCGTGGATGTTGAGGAGCGATGCGATAACCTGGAGATTGTTCTTCACCCGGTGGTGAACCTCGCGAACCAGGCGTCTCTGGCCCTCCAGCGCCACCGTCATCTCTTCCTCTGAGTCGCGCACCCTGGTCATTGCCCGTGCGAAGGCGTCGCGAAGCTCCTGGATTTCGGTGGCAGGGCCAAGTTTGCTCGGAAGTTCCGCGGCAGCCTCGCCGGGCTCGTACCGCGAAACGGCCCGCTGCAACCGGCGAAGCGGCCGGATCAAGAGCCGATGCACCATCAGCCATGTCATCAGCGCGGCGATGAACCACATGACCACCGGAAGCATGATGACGAAGCGGTCGAGCGAGGTGATTGCCGGAACGCGCCCTTCGACATCGACGTAAAGCCGGTGGTTGGCGATGGTCCAGCGGGTCAACGACGGCTTGTGGCCGGCCGGAGCGGAGCCATCGAATGCGATGAGCGCGATGTCGCGCTCGCCGTCGCTGACCGAAAGGCCCTGGATCGAGCGATTCCCGGCCGAGGCCGCGGCCCTCATTTCCTCCGTAGTGAGCGCCGTTGTCGCCATTCCGCCGACGACTCCGACCCTGACGACCAGCGAATCCTCGCTCGGCGCCACCCGCAGCTGGATGTCGCCGGGAGCGATCGGGGGGAGGAGGCCGGTGTCGCCGATATCGCCGACTCCGCAAAGCTGGCTGCCTTCTTCATTCTCCAGCCGGAATTGCTGGTCGATGGCCGGTGCAATGTTGAGCGAGCGGCGGACTCTTTCGCACGGATCGGGCCCGTCGAACCGCCCGGTGGAGGCAATCCGCAGTGCAAGCGCGTTGCGCGCGATCAGGCTCTCTATGGCCTGGGCGGCGACTCTCGCCTGCTCGTCGGATTGCATCTTCAGCGCTGCATTGGCTTCCTTGATCCCGTCATAGGCAATCCAGACGAGGGCAAAGCCGATCGGGAGCAGCGCCAATGTCAGGATCAGCAACAGCTTCGCGGGAGTCGAAAGCCTTGCGAAACGTTCAGCTGCGCTGGCCATCGCTCACCTCGGGCGTAGTCGGCGCGGCCTAGCTGAGCTTGCCGAGCAGATTGAGAAAATCGTCGGGGACGTCTTCGCGAAGGGTCTCGTCGTATACGGATCGCAGAGCCCGGCCAACGTCGGCGGTTCGCCCGCCGCGAGTGCCGCCGCCGCCGCCTCCGCGGCTTCCGCCTCCGGATTTCTTTTTCTTCTTCGTCTCGGGGCTATTCGGCTCGCCCACGTTCCTGTCACTCAACCTGTCTTCCCCCCTGCGCGGGTTCGGGCGCTGTAGCTCAATCGGGCGAGAATAAAACCAATCGCTTCACGGATGCTCGTGAGAGTGCGCTGCCCTATCTTCGGCGCGCCCGTGTCGTCAACGACCAGAGAACCCCGCCACTGAAGCGGAAACCAAATGGCTGATGCTTTGTTCCAACGGTGAGGAATCTCTGCGGGGGAGCGCCGGCAAGCGAATTCGATCCTTCCAGGGTTGCAACGAACACGGCGCCTCCCCAAAGGTGGGGCAGGGCCTTAGATCAGGAGATGCATTGTCTATGTCGCTTGGACAGGAACTCGCGCCGCACCTGCCTTTTCTGCGCCGCTATGCGCGCGCACTGACCGGCAGCCAGGCCCACGGCGACGCCTTCGTGCGCGCCACGTTGGAGGCGATCGTCGCCAAGCCCGATGAATTCCCGCGCGACGTCGATCCGCGGCTCGGGCTGTACAAGACGTTCCACGCGATCTGGTCGACCGCCAATGTCGAGGAGGGCGAGGAGCCGTCGAGCGACCTCAC
>JBDZVP010000053.1:0-14289 GCA_040255765.1 Sphingomonadales bacterium
CGCGCTTCGGGCAAGAGGTGCGGCTGTCGATCCGGGGGTCCGGGATCAGCCGCGGCTTCCACCTTCGCGGGCTGACGATTCTCCAGGACGGGATCCCGCTCAATCTCGCCGACGACGATGGGGATTTCCCGGAGCTTGACCCGGCGATCCTCGACCACATCGAAATCTATCGCGGAGCGAATGCATTTCGGTTTGGCGGGACGACTCTTGGCGGAGCGATCAACGGCGTGACTCCGACCGGCAGGACGGCACCGGGATTCGCTGCCCGCCTGGACGGCGGAAGCTATGCCACCGCGCGCGTGCTTCTCACATACGGCTGGAGCGGCAGCACCTCCGATGCGTGGTTTGCCATCAGCGGCGACCGTTCGGATGGAGGCCGCGAACATGCAAAGCGCAGCTCGCTCCGCGCCAACGGCAATGCCGGGGTGAAGCTCGCCCCCAATGTCGAAACGCGATTCTACGTCAGCGCCAATACGATTGACCAGGAGCTGCCGGGAGCACTGCCTTATGAAACCGCCATCCACGATCCGAAGGCAGGCAGCTTCGCCGGCGACCAGCAACGCGACATCGACTCGCTTCGGGTGCAGAACCGGACCACCGTCGATCTCGACGACGTGGCGCTGGAGTTCGGAGCATTCGCCAATGCCAGGAAGCTGTACCACCCGATCTTCCAGGTGATCGACCAGAAGTCGCTGGACAAGGGCCTGTTCGGGCGCGTGGGCTGGCAATCCGGGCCGCTCGAGCTTCACGCCGGCGCAACCGCGCGGTTCGGCCACATCGACGCCAGGCGGTTCGTCAACGTGAACGGCGAGCGGGGAGCACCGACCCTGGTTGCCGACCAGGACGCGCGGACGATCGACGTCTATGGCGAGGGCCGGTTGCGCACGGGCGACGTCACTTGGGTCGCCGGAGCGGTCTACACCAACGGAATGCGCGAGCAGGACCAGAGATTCCCTGTCCCGCTGTTCGCCAAGGCGACGTTCAACCAGCTATCGCCCCGGATCGGGGTGATCTGGAAGCCCAGGCCGAACGTCGATATCTACGCCAACTACAGCCGCTCGCACGAGCTTCCGGGCTTTACCGAGCTGGCGCAGGTTGCGGCGTTCGTTCCGTTGAAGGCGCAGCATGCGTGGACCGCCGAAATCGGCAGTCGAGGGCATCTCGGGCCGGCGCGGTGGGACGTCAGTTTTTATCGCGCGCAAGTTCGCAACGAGCTGCTCCAGTTCGCTATCGGCCCGGATATTCCGGCGACGACGTTCAACGCCGGCAGGACTTTGCACCAGGGGATCGAAGCGGGGCTGGACCTTGAGCTGACGCCTTGGGCGTCGCTTCGGCAGGCCTACCAGTTCAACGATTTCCGGTTCGAGAACGATGCGCAGTTCGACGACAATCGGCTGCCGGTCATCCCGAAGCACCTCTATCGCGCCGGGCTTCGGATCGGACCGGGCAAGTGGCATTTGGAGCCGGTGGTCGAATGGGTGCCGGGCGGCGCGTGGGCCGATTACGCCAACAGCTTCAGGGCCAGGGGCTATGCGATGGTCAACCTTTCGAGTGATCTGAAGATCGGCGACAAAGCCGAGCTGTTCCTCGATGCGCGCAACCTCACCAACAGGCGTGCCGTCGGCGACATCAGCGCGGTCGTGGATTACCGGGCGCTCCAGCCATCGCAGCAGGCCATCTTCTATCCGGTCGACCGGCGATCCGTTTTCGCGGGAATTCGAATGCGCTGGTGAATTCGAACGGCGCTGCAACGATTCCGGCCCCTGATCGGTTACGGGGAAATCCTCGATTGACCGGAGCCTGAATCGTGCCCGACCGGAAAGCGCCCGCGCGCCCGCCCTTGTTCCCGCTCATCATGGTCATCATCATCGCGGTGATCGGAATCTGGACCGCGGCGTTCGGCGCCTGGCTCGCTGTGCTCGGCGGCTCGCTTTACTACGTGATCGCGGGCATCGGCCTGATCGCCAGCGCGGTGCTCCTCTATCGCGGCAGCGCGGCGGCTCTGTGGGTCTATGCCGTCGTTCTCGCCGGCACGCTCATCTGGGCGCTTTTCGAAGTCGGGCTCGATTTCTGGCAATTGTCCCCGCGCGGGAACCTGCTCGTCCCCATCGCCGTCCTGCTCCTGCTTCCGTGGATGACGCGATGGCTGCGGCCCGCGACAAGCGCGATCCGCGGGACCGGCATTTTGCTTTCGGCCGCGCTGGTCGCCTCGATCGCCGTGCTCGTGATCGCGCTGTTCCAGAACCCGAACGACCATGTCGGCACGCTCAGGACCGCGGAAGGCGGCGCGCCGCCGATGAGCTATGCCGCGCTCGGCGACTGGCCGGCTTATGGCGGCACCTGGGATGGCCTCAAATGGTCGCCGCTAACGCAGATCACGCCCGCCAACGTCAACGAGCTGGAGCCCGCTTGGCACTTCGAAACCGGCGATCTCAAGCGTCCGGACGATCCGGGCGAGTTCACCTACGAGGTCACCCCGATCAAGGTCGGCAATCTGCTCTACCTCTGCACCCCGCACGACATCGTCATCGCCCTCGACCCGGTCACCGGAAAGCAGGTCTGGCGCTACGATCCGAAGGTCGATGTTTCGGGGACGCAGCATATGAGCTGCCGGGGGGTAAGCTATTACGACGCCGCGGCCGCGCCCGGCTCGCCGCCGCAGCCGCCCCGAGCGGCCGACTGCAGCACCCGCCTGTTCCTCGCAACCAATGACGCACGGCTGATCGCGCTCGATGCCTTGAGCGGAAAGCGGTGCGGCGACTTCGGTAACGCCGGCGAGGTGGACCTCACGCCGCAATATCCCGGCTACAAGGAGGGCTGGTATCAGTTCACCTCGGCGCCGCTGGTCACGCGCGGCCTTGTCGTGCTGGCGGGCGCGATCTTCGACAACCGCGACGTGAAGATGCCGTCGGGCGTCGTCCGCGCGTTCGATGCCAAGACCGGCAAGCTGGTGTGGAACTTCGATCCGGGCAATCCAGGCCAGACCGCGCCGCTTGCTCCGGGCCAGCATTACAGCCTGTCGTCACCCAATAGCTGGAGCACGTCCGCCGCCGACGAGAAGCTGGGCATGATCTACATCCCGTTCGGAATGGGCGCGGTCGACCAATATGGCGGCAACCGCCCCCCGACGACCGAGAAGTTCGCAAGCAGCATCGTCGCTCTCGACAGCCAGACCGGCCAGCTCAAATGGGTGTTCCAGACCGTTCACCACGACCTGTGGGACATGGACGTTCCCGCGCAGCCCGCGCTGGTCGACCTTCCGGTGGGCGGCAAAATGGTCCCGGCGCTGGTCCAGTCGACCAAGACCGGCAACATCTTCATCCTCGACCGGCGCACCGGCAAACCGGTGATCCCGGTTGAGGAAAAGCCGGTTCCGCAGGGCGCCGCGCCGGGCGACTGGACATCGAAAACCCAGCCCTTCTCCGCCGCTTCCTTCATGCCGCTCAAGCCCGTCCGCGGCGCCGACATGTGGGGCGCGACGATGCTCGACCAGCTGATGTGCAGGGTCGCGTTCAGGGGGCTTCGTTACGACGGCCCGTTCACCCCGCCCTCGACCAAGGGGTCGCTCGTCTACCCCGGCAATTTCGGGGTGATGGACTGGGGCGGAATGGCGATCGATCCTGTTCGGAAGATCGCCTTCGCCAATCCCAGCTACATGGCCTTCGTCGACAAGCTGACGGCCAAGCGGCCTCCCGACGAACAGAAACAGGAGACCAACCGCGGGCTCAACCCCAATTACGGAGCGCCTTATGCGGTCTATCTGAACCCGTTTCTTTCGGCGCTGGGTTTGCCCTGCCAGGCGCCGCCGTGGGGCTATGTCGCGGGCATGGACCTGACGACCGGCAAGGTCGCGTGGATGCACAAGAACGGGACGATCCGCGACCAGACCGCAGGGCTTCTTCCGTTCAAGCTGGGCGTTCCCTCGCTCGGCGGGCCGATGGTGACCGCGGGCGGGGTCGGCTTCCTCAGCGCGACTCTCGACAATTACGTCCGGGCCTATGACGTCACGACCGGCAAGCAGCTGTGGGAAGCCCGGCTTCCGGCGGGCGGGCAGGCCACTCCGATGAGCTACCAGGGCTCGGACGGGCGGCAATATGTCGTCGTGGTGGCCGGCGGGCACGGGACTCTCGGAACCACGCCCGGTGACGATGTGATCGCTTATGCGCTACCCAGGCGTTAGGCGCCCCGGGGTGGGTTCGCAATTTTTCGAAACTGTGCGCGTAAGTGAGGGGTAGCGGGTGCTGAGCAATATCGAAGAGGCCGCGAACGACGACCTCGCCTTCCTTTCAGGCGGCGGCGAGTGCGGGCGGCTGATCGCGGCCTTCGACTGGGCGGACACGCCTCTTGGCGCCATCGAGGATTGGCCGCAAAGCCTGAAAACCGCGACCGGAATCCTGCTTCGCTCGCCCGTGCCGATCGTCATGCTGTGGGGCGAGCACGGCGTCATGATCTACAACGATGCTTACTCGGAGTTTGCCGGGGGCCGGCATCCGAAGCTTTTGGGCTGCAAGGTCCGCGAGGGGTGGCCCGAGGTCGCCGACTTCAACGATAATGTGATGAAGGTGGGGCTGTCCGGCGGGACTCTGTCTTATTCCGACCAAGAGCTGACCCTGCATCGCAACGGCCGGCCCGAGCAGGTGTGGATGAACCTCGACTATTCGCCGGTTCCGGGCGACGACGGGGAACCGGCGGGCGTAATCGCGATCGTCGTCGAGACGACCAAGCGTGTGCTCGCCGAGCGGCGGACCGCGGGCGAGCGGGAAAGGTTCGCGGCGCTGTTCGAGCAGGCGCCGGGTTTCATGGCGCTGCTTCGCGGCCCCGATCTCGTGTTCGAGCTCGCCAACCCCGCTTACATGAAGCTGATCGGCCATCGCGACGCGATCAGCAGGCCCGTCGCCGACGTCTTGCCCGAGGCGGTCGAGCAGGGCTTCCTTGACATGCTGACGCGCGTGTACCGGAGCGGCGAACCCTATGTCGGGCGGAACGTCGAGGTCGACCTTTATCCGGCCCCCGACGCCCCCGCCCAACGGCGTGTCGTCGATTTCGTCTACCAGCCGCTACTCGACGCGGACGGCACGGTAACCGGCATTTTCGTCGAGGGCTCCGACGTAACGGAAAGAGTGCACGCCGAAGAACTTCGCGAGACCCAGAACGAGCTCCTGCGCGAGGCCGTAAGCGACGCCACGCTCGAAAGCCTGCTCGAAAAGCTCGTGCTCGCGGTTGAAAGCCGAAGCTCGACCGGGGTGCTCGGCTCGATCCTGCTGCTTGACCCGAAGGGCAACCGGCTTCTTCATGGCGCCGCCCCGCACCTGCCCGATGCGTACAATCAGGCCATCCACAACATCGAGATCGGGGAAGCTGTCGGATCTTGCGGAACAGCGGCCTTTCGAAAGCGGCCCGTGTTCGTCAGCGACATCGAAAGCGACCCGCTATGGAGCGACTTCAAGGATCTGGCGCTCGCAAACGGGCTCAGGGCGTGCTGGTCGATCCCGATCCTCGCCAGCGATGGGCGAGTGCTCGGCACCTTCGCTATGTATCACAGGCAGCCGCGCGAGCCGGTGAAGTCGGACCTGGAGCTGGTCGAGTTCGTCACCCGGACGGCCTCGCTGATCATCGAGCGGCGGCAGGCGGAAGAGGCGCTTCGCGAGGAGACTCGAATCCTCGACACTCTCAACCAGGCATGGGAAACGGTTGCCGCCGACCTCGACCTCGATCGAATCGTCCAGAAGGTCACCGACTCCGCGGTCGAGCTCACCGGCGCTCAGTTCGGCGCATTCTTCTACAACGTCCTGGACGAAACGGGCGAGAGCTTCATGCTCTACAGCCTCTCGGGCGCTCCCCGCTCCGCCTTCGACAAGTTCCCAATGCCCCGCAACACCGCTGTCTTCGACCACACGTTCCGGGGTGTCGGAGTGTTCCGGTCGGACAATATCCAGCTCGACCCGCGCTACGGGAAAAGCCCGCCCCACTACGGGCTTCCCAAGGGGCACCTGCCGGTTGTGAGCTATCTGGCGGTGCCAGTGATCTCGCGGTCCGGCGAAGTGCTTGGTGGACTGTTCTTCGGCCACGAAGAGCCCGCACGATTCACCGAAAGGCACGAGCGGCTGATCGTCGCGATCGCTGCGCAGGCGGCAATCGCGATCGACAATGCGCGGCTCTACAGCGATGCGCAGCGGGAGATCGCCGAACGGCGTTCCGCCGAAATGCGCCTGGCAGTGGTCAGCCACCGCCTGGACGCGGTTCTCAACAATACGATGATGGCTGTCTTCGTCATGGACGAGCGGCATCGTTGCATCTTCGCCAATTCGGCAGCGGAGACCCTGATCGGCTACAGCTTCGAAGAGATGAACGGCCGGCCGTTCCACGAGATGGTCCATTCGAAGCATCCGGACGGGACCGACTATCCGGTGAACGAATGCCCGATCAATGAGGCTTTCGAGAGCGGGGTCCGGACCGAGGGCGAGGAATGGTTCATGGCCCGCGACGGCACCTTTTTCCCGGTCGCGTTCACCGCTTCTCCGGTTCACGACGAGGCTTCGAATACAGTCGGAACGATCCTGGAAGTGCGCGATATTTCCGAGCAGCGCGCCCGCGCCGCCGAGCTCGCGGATGCTTTGCACGCCAAGGAAATGCTTCTCCACGAGGTGAACCACCGGGTGAAGAACAGCCTTCAGGTGGTGACTTCTCTGCTGATGCTTCAGGCGGGGCGGGCTAAAGAGCCGGCGTTGAAGCAGGCGCTGATGGAAGCTCGAAGCCGGATTGGAGTGGTCGCCGGAATCCACCAGCGGCTTTATTCGACAAGCCAGCATGACCGCGTCGATTTCGGCAATTACCTTGGAGAACTCGCCACCGAAACGCTTCGTTCGTTGAACGACTCGGGCAAAATCGCGCTCGATATCGACGTCGGCAAGGACGTGGTCATGCCGCTGACCCAAGCGGTCCCGCTCGCGCTCGCGGTCAGCGAGCTGATCACGAATGCGGTCAAATACGCCTTTCCCGGGGATTGCGAAGGAAAGGTCACGGTGGAACTTCACGACCACGGGGATCGGGTGGAGGTTTGCGTGTCGGACAACGGCGTCGGACTGCCGGAAGGATTCGATCCCTCGGGCGCCGGGGGCCTTGGAATGCGGATCGTCACAGCGCTCGTTCGGCAGGTCCGCGGCACCTTGTCGATCGAGTCTTCGAACCCGGGCGCAGAGTTTGTGATTAGCGTCCCGCTAACCACGAAAGTTTAGCAGGAGTTATCGGTGGGCCACCTAACCGGAGGTGAAGGAGCAAGTTCGTTGCGAATCTTGATCGTCGAGGACGAAGCCCTCGTCGCCATGGAAATAGAGGGGATGCTCGGCCTGGCCGGCCATGAAGCCGTCGCTCAGGCCGACGACGTCGAGTCCGCGCTGAGCGCAGTGGACTCCGGTGCTCCCGATCTCGCGCTCGTCGATATCCACCTGGGGCGAGGCAACAGCGGGCTTGACGTTGCCGCGGCGCTGAAGGAGCGAGGGATTCCGGTCCTGTTCGCAACCGGGAACTGCCCGATGGAGCTGGGCCGCGACATCGCCCTCGGTTGCCTTCACAAGCCGTTCACCGACAACATGCTGATCAACGCAATCCGCGCCGCGGAAGCGAAGCTGGAAGGGCGGCCGGTCCAGCCTGGATCCTCCGCCCTCCATTTCTATTGAGATGATTCAGGCCGGGCCGCTGACCGAGGTGTCGGCTCCGTCGGGGTCGCGGATCTGCGCGATGTGCAGGCCGTGCATTTCGGCGGGCGGCTGCGTGAACTCGACTCCAAGCGTGTCGCGACGGGCATAAAATCCGGCAAGGTCGTCGCTCGCCAATCCAAGCTCGACCGTTCCCGCTGGTTTCTGTGGTGTCGAGAGGTGAAGCGCGAGAGTCGTCTGTCCGGTCGCGAACTCGCTCCATTCCGGCGATTGGAACTTCAGCGGAAGCTCGAGAATGTCGCGGTGGAAGGCCACCGCCCGATCCATGTCCGCCACATATTTAATAGCGTAGGTGAGTTGCATCGCTTCTCTCCTCCCGCTTTTGCTTATAGCGACGATGATCAAGGCAGGAGAGACGCAATGAACGGCTGGCGGATGATCGCGGCGTGGGCGCCGCTTTTCGGCTTGGCTGGTTGCGCGAGCGTTCCGCCGCCGTCTTCCGCCGCGCCTCCGCCCGCCGCTGTCGCACCCGCGCCGCAGCCGCATGTCGACATGCAGCGGATGAGCGAAATCACGCGCGTGCTCGCCTCCGATGCCTTCCAGGGCCGCGCTCCCGGCACTCCCGGTGAAGCGAAGACGATCCCCTACCTGATCGAGCAGTTCAAGGCCGCGGGGCTCGAGCCGGGCGGCGAGAATGGCGGCTGGACCCAGGCGGTGCCGATGATCCGCACCCAGCTCAAGGACCCGATCGACGTCACGGTGAAGCAGGCCGGGCAGACGGTGAAGCTCGCCGATCCCGCCGACATCTATCTCGGCACCGTACGGCCGGTCGAGGAGGTGAAGATCGCCGACGCGCCGATGGTGTTCGTCGGCTACGGGGTTACCGCTCCGGAGCGCGGCTGGGACGATTTCAAGGGCGTCGATCTCAAAGGCAAGATCGCGGTCTTCCTTGTGAACGATCCGGATTTCGAAGCCGCTGCCGGCGAGCCTGTCGCGGGCAAGTTCGGCGGCAAGACCATGACTTATTACGGTCGGTGGACCTACAAATATGAGGAGGCTGCGCGGCGCGGCGCGATCGGCGCGCTTGTCGTCCACGAAATCGAGGCGGCCGGCTATCCGTGGCTCGTAGTGAAGAGCCCCGCGGGCGAGAGCTACAACATCGTGCTTCCAGCCGACGCGCAGCAGCCGGTACTGCTGCAGGGGTGGATCCAGCGCGGCGTTGCCGAGGCTCTGCTGAAGCGCGCCGGCTACGATTACGAGACGGTGAAGCGCGAGGCGCGGACCGCCGCGTTCAAACCGATCGATCTCAAGGCCAGCTTCTCGACCGACATCCCGGTCAGCGTCGACCGGATCCAGAGCCAGAACGTCATCGGCAAGCTGACCGGCTCGAAATACCCCGACGAGACGGTGAGCTATGGTGGACACTGGGATGCTTACGGCATCGGGCCCGCCGACGCGCAGGGCCGGACAATCCGCCCCGGCGCCGCCGACGATGCGCTCGGCCTTGCCGCGATGATCGAAAACGCGCGCCTGTTCGCGTCGGGGCCGAGGCCTCAGCGGACCTTGCTCTTCTTCGCCTGGACCGGCGAGGAGCGCGGGCTTCTGGGGAGCGCTTATTATTCGCAGCACCCGCTCTACCCGATGGAGAAAATGGTCGCGAACCTGACCTTCGACACGCTTCAGTGGAACGGGCCGGTGAAGGACGTCGTGCTGATCGGCAAGGGCCAGAGCCAGATGGAGGATATCCTTGCTGAGGAGGCGGCGAAGCAGGGCCGCTACGTGACTCCCGAAGGCCATCCCGAGCGCGGTCTGTTTTACCGCGCCGACCATTTCTCCTTCGCCAAGCGCGGCGTGCCGGTGCTTCTCGATATGGCGCTTGCCGGTGCCTACGACATGCTGGACGGCGGGCGAGCGGCGGGCGAGAAGTGGCTGAGCGAGTTCACCGCCAATTGCTATCACCAGACCTGCGACGCCTGGTCTCCGAGCTGGGATTTGCGCGGCGCGGCGCAGGAGGCGGAGCTGTTCTACGCAATCGGCGACCGGCTCGCGAACGGCCGCGAATGGCCCCGATGGTACCCGCAGTCGGAATTCGCCAAGGTCCGGGAAGAAAGCGCTTCGGCGAGACGCTGATTGCCGCGGGCGAGCCGCCGTGCCACGTTTCGTGGCGTGAGGCTCGGGGGCATTCTCATCGGTGCAGCCATGCTGGCGATGTCATCGGCCGCGTTGGCGGCCGACGACGACGCGCCGATCTGCGCCGACCGGCCGGGCAAGGCCACTCCGACGTGCACGGTTCCGAAGGGCATGGTGCAGGTCGAGACCGGGCTCGTCGATTGGACTCATGATGAGCTCGATATTGGTCAAACGGCGTTGAAAGCCGGGATTACGGACTGGCTGCACCTCGAACTCGATCTTCCGGCTTATGTGGATGTTCGCCACGGGCCCTCCGGGTTGGGCGATTCCGCAATCGCTTTGAAATACCGGCTTACGAGTGGCTCCGCGCCGGTGCAGTTTGCGATCCGGCCGTTCGTCAAAATCCCGACCGCCAGGCGTTCGCTCGGTAACGGCAAGGTCGAAGGCGGCATCGCATTCCTAGCGGACTCGAATTTTGCCGGATCGCAGGTGGGCTGGGACGTTGCGCCCGAACTGGACCTTGTCGCCGACGCCGATGGCTCGGGCTATCATCTCGCGATGGTCCAGACGGCAAGTGTCGGTGTCCCATTGTCGAGCCGGATCACCCTTTCGGGCGAACTTTGGGGCGCCTGGGACTTCGATCCCGCAGGCACGGTCCGGCAATATTCGATCGACGGAGCGGTCGCCTACCTTCTGGGCAAGGACGTGCAGGTCGATGCCGGCGTGAACTTCGGGCTCAACCGCAACACGCCCGGAGTCGAAATCTACACCGGGATCGCCTTCCGCTTCTGATCAGAGCGCGACCAGCTTCGCTCCTGCGATGATGAGAACGATGGAAAGCGCGATCCTGACGAGCTTTTCGCTGACCTTGTGGACAAGCAGGGAGCCGATGATGATTCCCGGGATCGAGCCGATCAGCAGGCTGAGCAGCAGCTGCCCGTCGACGCTTCCGACCAGCAAATGGCCGATCCCGGCTACGAAGGTCAGCGGGATTGCGTGAACGATATCGGTGCCGACGATCTGCTTTGCGTCCAACCGGCCCGGATAGAGGAAGACAAGAAGAGTGGCGCCGAATGCGCCGGCTCCAACCGAGGTGATCGTTACCAGCACTCCGAGCATTGCGCCCGCCAGGATCGTGAGCGGCAGCTGGAGATTTCGAAACCGGCGTCCGTCGTGTCCGGCGCGGGCGACGATCCACCGATGGATCGAAGGCCTTGCGATCGTCGCCGCCGCGGTCAGGCACAGCACCACGCCGAGGGTGATCGGGAGCCAGCCGCTCCGGACCTGGTCCCAGTGCATTGCATTCATCACCACCAGCGTTGCAAGGGCGGCGGGAATGCTGCCCATCATTAGCCGGCCGACGATTGCCAGGTCGGCATTGTTCTTGGCGTGATGAATCGCTCCGCCGACCGTCTTGGTGGTTCCGGCGAACCACAGGTCGGTTCCGATGGCGGTGGTCGGAGCAACCCCGAAGATGAGGATCAGGAGCGGCGCCATCAGCGAGCCGCCGCCGACGCCTGTTACTCCAACAAGAAGGCCGACGAGGAATCCCGACAGCGCGTGAGCGACGTCCATCAAGGCGCGCTAACACGCTTCAGGGCGATTGGGGAGCGGCGGGAATCCGAAGACTCCCGCCGTCCTGTCTGGAAGGAGCCGTGGCCTTAGCCGCGCTCACCCGGAGCGGGCGGAGGCGGTGGCGGAGGCGGAGGAGGCGGAGCCGGGCACGGTGTGCCGACATTCACGACTGTCCCATCCGGGCAGGTCATCGTTGCCGGAGGCGGAGGTGGCGGCGGCGGCGGAGGCGGGCAAGGCACTGCCGCGTCAATCACCGAACCGTCTGGGCAGGTGTGGGTCGCGGGCGTCGTGGCGCACGCCGAGACTCCCATCAGAAGCCCGAGTAGGATCAGTTTCCTCATACTCTCTCTCCCTTGTGATTTCGGCCCGACAACGAAGTTTGGGGCGTCCTGTTCCTAGCCGGGCAAATGGACTTTGCAATGCCGGTCAGGGCGCGATCACTTCGAGCGCCCCGGGCCGAATTCGATACCTGAGCGGAGTCTCCATCTCGGCGGTCTCCCCGTCCAGCGAGATTGTCAGCCGGGAATGTCTGCTGTCGACCCGAAGTTGCCGGACATCGCCGAGCTTGGCGACGTCGGCCGGGCGCTCGCGGCCGATCAGGGACCGCGCCGCGGCGAGCAGAAAGCCAAGCCGCGATTTGCGGCGAAGGACCATCACGCAAAGCTCGCCCGAATCCAGGCTTTCGCGAGTCCCGCTGTCCGGCAGCTCCAGCCGATAGTCATTGTTGCCGACGAACAGCAAAGGGGTGTCGATCTGTGCCTTGCGGTCATTGATCGTCAGCTCCAGCCGCCGGCTCGAAAAACGAAGCAGAGTGCGCGCCGCGGCGATCGCCATCGCCAGGCGCTTTCTGCGCCCGAGCTTTTCCTGCTGCTCGTCGCGGTCGCTGACCATCAGCGGATAGACACCGATCGCGCTGTTGTTGATGAACACCCGGCCGTTGACCTCGGCGACGTCCACCCGGCGAGTCCGGCCCGATGCGATCAGCTTCGCCGCTTCATCGAGATCGACAGGTATGCCGAGGTCGCGCGCGAAGTGATTGAGCGTTCCGAGCGGGAGCACGCCAAGCTTCGTTCTGGTGCCGGCAACCGCGCCCGCAACGCAACTGATCGTCCCGTCACCGCCGCCGGCGACGATCAGGCCGACTCCCTCCGCGACTGCTCTTTCCGCCGCTTGATGAAGATCTGCGCCGTCGACGACCTCGACATCGCCTTCAATGCCCGAAGCGTCGAGAGCGTCGCGGATAGCGCGGGTTTCGCCGACCGATCCGCCGCCGCGGTTAATGAGAATTGTCGCTTTCACATCGCGCGTAACGCGCGAGAAGCGATCAGGATTGCTTCGCCGCGCATTGGCCGACGCGCTTGGCGCTGAGCTGGCGAGTCATCGTATAGTCGCCCTCACCCTTGAAGCTGGTCGAGGTTTCGACCTTGGCCTGGAAGCTCTCGGCGTCGGTGAAGCTTCCGCTTGCCACTTGCGACACCTCGCCCTTGCCCTCTCGGGCGCAGCCGACCTGGACGTTGACGGTGCCTTCGCGAAGGTAGCTGTTCACGGTGTGGCATTGGTCGCTCTTGTTGCCGAAGGCCGCCGGATCGATGGTTCCGTCCGCAGCGATGCAAGCCCGGTCCGGGAAGTCGGCCGCGGTCACGGCCTTTGCGGCCGAGGCACTCTTGTCACCCGAGGCAGCCTTATCGATCGCGCTCCACGTCAGAGCATATTCGCCCGGCTCGAGTGCAGCCGCCGTCGGCTGTGCCTCCGCCTTCTCATTTGCTGAATTGCCGCAGCTCGCGACAAGCGCGGCCGCCGCCGCAACGATGATCAGACGCATCATATTCCCCCTCCTGTTCGACTGGTGGATCAGCTCTCCTTCGCCGAGCATTGGCCGACGCGCTTGGCCTCGACCCGCATCTTCATCGACATGGCTTCGCCTGCAGGACCGCCTTCGGTTTGCGAGGTCATGTGCATTGCATAGGCATCCGGCGAGTATGTGCCGGCCATCGTCATCGACTGCTTCACCCCCTGCTGGGTGCAGTGCATCTCGGCATCGATCTTTCCGCCGCCCATGGAGAAATGATCGTAGCGGCACTGGTCGTTGCCGGCGAACATCTTCGCCGAAGGTTTTTGCGCCTCCTCGGGCGTGATGCATGTCTCGCTGACCTTCGCCTGCGCGAACATCTTCTTCATCTGCTCCTGCGCCTCGGCCGGCATTCCCGGCATGTGCATTTCCTCGATCGTCATGATCGACTGCCACTTGCCGGGCTGGATGGTCCCTTCCGCCTTCGACACTTCGGCGACCTTGTTCGCCACTTCTTCGACGGTCGCGTTCTTTTCATTCACGGAAGTCTTCGACCCGCAGGCGGCGAGCGGCAATGCAAGGCTGAGCATCAGGATGGCGCGGGTGATCACGGTCGAGGTCCCCTGTCTTGGGCGCAACCGCGTTGCGCCTGTTTCCCGAGCCCACCATATGCTTTGGCAATGGCGATTCAAATCCGCACTTCGCTGGCAGAGCCGGAAACGGGCGAGGCGTTCGTTCCGCACAAGCCCGCTCGCCCGGAGAAAGCAGAAGGCGGAAAAAAGTTCGTGCTGAAGTCGGATTACGAGCCCGCGGGCGACCAGCCGCAGGCGATCAAGGAGCTGACCGAGGCAGCAAAGGAGGGCGAGCGAAGCCAGGTGCTCCTGGGGGTCACCGGCTCGGGCAAGACGTTCACCATGGCCAAAGTCATCGAGACGCTTCAGCGGCCGGCCTTGGTCATGGCTCCGAACAAGATCCTCGCCGCGCAGCTTTACGGCGAGTTCAAAAGCTTCTTCCCCGACAATGCAGTCGAATATTTCGTCAGCTATTACGATTACTATCAGCCGGAAGCCTACGTCCCGCGCACCGACACCTACATCGAGAAGGAAAGCTCGGTGAACGAGGCGATCGACCGGATGCGCC
>JBDZVP010000144.1:0-2604 GCA_040255765.1 Sphingomonadales bacterium
TGACGCGCAACTACGCCAATTTCAGGGGCAGGGCGCATCGCGCGGAATATTGGAGCTATGCGCTGTTCTGGCTCCTGGCGCTGGCGCTGGTGATGGCGGTCGGGCTCGTCTTCGACGGCGGCCTCACCGACTTCCGCGCAGCGTTCCAGGCGCCGGCGGTCACATTGACGCTGTCGGTGGTCTTCGTGCTCGCGACGCTCCTGCCGGGGCTCGGCCTCGCCGTCCGCCGCCAGCACGATATCGGGCTTTCGGGCTGGTACTCGCTCTTCGTGCTGATACCGTCGCTCGGCAGCCTCGTCCTGCTCGCCTTTTCGCTCATCCCGAGCCAGAAGCGCGACAACAAATGGGGCCCGGTGCCCGAGAACGTCGTTTCCTGACGGAGGGCGATTTTATCTGCCGTCGAGGATTCGCAGGGCTTAGATATACACTGCCGTTATCCTCGGGCTTGTCCCGAGGATCTACTTCCAGCGATATAATTGCTGCCGCTCCAGTGGAGCAAAAGGCCGACTTCCACGGATAGCCGGCAACCATGGCAGATCCTCGGGACGAGCCCGAGGATGACGTAGAAATCGGACGCCCGTTCCCCCTTACTTCGAAAGGGCGAGGAATTTCGCCGTGATGGCGTCGCCCATCTCGGTCGTGCCAACCTTCTTCATGCCTTCCGAATGGATGTCGGCGGTCCTGAGACCGTCGTCGAGCACTGCGGCGATCGCCGCCTCCAGCCGGTCGGCTTCCGCCGTCATGCCGAAGGAATAGCGCAGGCACATGGCGAAGGAAGCGATCATGGCGATCGGGTTGGCGATACCCTTGCCGGCGATGTCGGGCGCGGAGCCGTGCACCGGCTCGTAGAGCGCCTTGCGGCTGCCGGTCTTCGCATCCGGGGCGCCGAGCGAAGCGGAGGGCAGCATGCCGAGCGAGCCGGTCAGCATGGCCGCGACGTCGGAGAGCATGTCGCCGAACAGATTGTCGGTGACGATGACATCGAACTGCTTCGGCCAGCGCACGAGCTGCATGCCGCCGGCATCCGCCAGCATGTGATCGAGTTTCACGTCCGAATAGCGGGCCTTGTGCGTGGCCGTGACGACCTCGTTCCACAGGACGCCGGACTTCATGACGTTGCGCTTCTCCATGGAGGTGACGTGGTTCTTCCGCGTCCGCGCCAGTTCGAAGGCGACGCCCGAGATGCGCTCGATCTCGAACGTGTCGTAAACCTGCGTATCGATGCCGCGCTTCTGGCCGTTGCCGAGGTCGATGATCTCCTTCGGCTCGCCGAAATAGACGCCGCCGGTCAGTTCGCGCACGATCAGTATGTCGAGCCCTTCCACCACTTCCGGCTTCAGCGAGGAGGAAGCGGCAAGCGCCGGGTAGCAGATGGCTGGCCTCAGATTGGCGAAAAGCTGCATGTCCTTGCGCAGGCGAAGCAGCCCCGCCTCGGGGCGCACCTCATAGGGCACCGGGTCCCATTTCGGCCCGCCTACCGCGCCGAACAGCACGGCGTCCGCGGCAATTGCCTTTTCCATGTCGGCGTCCGAGATCGCCTTGCCGTGGGCGTCATAGGCGCATCCGCCGACAAGGCCCTCGTCGGTCGTGAAGCCCGAGGCGAGCTTGTCGTTCATGGCCGCGATCAGCTTCTTCACCTCGGCCATGGCCTCAGGGCCGATACCGTCGCCGGGAAGGAGGAAGAGCTTGCGCGATGCCATGGTAGTTTCCTGAATTGAGTGGCTGGATCGCGGCTTTGCTAAACGCTGGCCGTCTCCCGCGCAAGTCCGAAGCGGCGGGCTTTGCTTGAGCCAGCGGGCAACTATCAGCGCTTGAGCGCCGTAACCTCGATCTCGACCTTCATCTCGGGGCGGATGAGCCCGCAAATGGTCATCGTCGCGGCGGGGCGGATCTCGCCGAAGATTTCACCGGTCACCGCGAAGACCGCGTCGGCGAAGGCGGCATCGGTCACGTGGTAATGCACGCGCATCACGTCTTCCATGGCGAAGCCGGCCTCGCGGAGCACTTTTCCGATCGTCGCGAGGCAGTTCCGCGCCTGCTTCCCGACATCGTCGGGCATCGTCATCGTGGCGTAGTCATAGCCGGTCGTGCCGGCGACGAAGCACCAGTCACCCTGAACGACGGCGCGCGAATAGCCCGCCGCCTTCTCGAAGGGCGAACCGGTGGAGATCAGCCGGCGCTCGGCCAAGGCGGATCAGGCTCCCGGATTCAGGCCCAGGGCCGGCTTTCGGCGTAGTTTTTCTCGAAACTGTCGACGGATTTCGATTTCTGCAGCGTCAGCCCGATATCATCGAGCCCGTTCAGCAAGCAGTGCCGGCGGAATTCGTCGAGGTCGAACTTGACCGTGCCTCCGTCCGGACCGCGGATTTCCATCGCTTCCAGATCGACGGTCAGCGTGGCGTTGGCGCCGCGCGAGGCGTCGTCCATGAGCTTTTCCAGATCCTCCGGGCTGACCACGACCGGCAGGACGCCGTTCTTGAAGCAGTTATTGTAGAAGATGTCGGCGAAACTGGTCGAGATCACGCAGCGTATGCCGAAGTCGAGGAGCGCCCAGGGCGCGTGCTCGCGGCTCGAACCGCAGCCGAAATTGTCGCCGGCGACGAG
>JBDZVP010000145.1:0-2587 GCA_040255765.1 Sphingomonadales bacterium
AGCGAGCCGAACACGCCGCCGTTGGTGATGGTGAAGGTGCCGCCCTGCATCTCGTCGAGCGTGAGCGTTCCGTCCTTCGCCTTCTTGCCATATTCGGCGATCGTCTTTTCGATCTCGGCGAAGCTCATGCTGTCGGCGTTGCGGACCACCGGGACCACGAGGCCCTTCGGCGCGGAGACGGCAATCGAGACGTCGAGATAGTCGTGGTAGACGATCTCGTCGCCTTCGATGCTTCCGTTGACCGCCGGAACGTCGCGGACCGCGAGCGCAACCGCTTTGACGAAGAAGCTCATGAAGCCGAGCCGGATACCGTGCTTCTTCTCGAACAGGTCCTTGTAGCGGGCGCGAGCCTCCATCACCGCGGACATGTCGACATCGTTGAACGTCGTCAGGATCGCGGCGGTGTTCTGCGCGTCCTTCAGGCGCTTCGCGACCGTCTGGCGGAGCCGGGACATCTTGACGCGCTCCTCCCTGCGCTCGCTGGGCGCGGCTGGCGCCTTGGCGGGAGCGGGCGGAGGAGGCGGTGGAGGCGAATCGGCCGGCGCCTTCGATTGCGCAGGGGAACCGCTGTCCTTCGACTGTGCGGCGGCTAGGACATCGTCCTTCGTGATGCGCCCGTCCTTGCCGGTGCCCTTGATCTGGCTGGGATCGACGCGATGCTCGAGAACGGCGCGGCGAACGGCGGGCGACAGGGTGGTGATGTGGTCCGGCTCCGGCTCGGCCGATGCCTCTTCGCGCGGCGCCGGAGTTTCTCCCGCCGCCGGTGTCGCTTCCTCGGTCGTCTCGACGGCCTTCTCCGCAGGCGCAGCCGCAGCCTTCCCACTCTCGTCAATGCGCGCGATTACCGCCCCGACCTCGACGGTTTCGCCTTCCTTGGCGACGGTTTCGGTCAGGACTCCGGCGACCGGCGAAGGAACGTCAACGGTGACCTTGTCGGTCTCCAGGCTCGCGATCGGCTCATCGGCGGCGACGGTGTCGCCGACCTTCTTCAGCCACTGAGCGAGCGTGCCCTCGGTGATCGATTCCCCGAGCGCCGGGACTTTCACGTCGGTGGCCATTTCACTCCCTTTTCCTACTAGGCGCGAGCCGCCTTCGGTTGTGCGGGGCTGCTATGCCCCAGAGCGGCGGCAATCAAGGACGACTGTTCCGCCGCGTGCCGCTTGGCGAGACCGGTCGCTGGTGAAGCCGCGGGCGTCCTCCCGGCATAGCGCGGCCGCATTTGCTTGAACCCGGCTTCGTCGAGGCAGCATTCGAGCAGGGGCTCAACGAAGAACCAGGCACCGTTGTTCTGCGGTTCCTCCTGCGCCCAGATCACTTCCTCGAGCTTGGGCATCGCCTTAAGGCGGGCGATCAGCGGCTCGGACGGGAACGGATAGAGTTGTTCGATCCGGACGATCTCGGTCGTCTTGTCGCCGGCCTCGTCGCGAGCCTCCATCAGCTCGTACGCGACCTTGCCCGAGCAAAGGACCAGCCGCCGCGTCTCGCCTTCGGCGGGCGGGCTCATATCGCTGACAATTCGCTTGAAGTGGCTTTCGCCGGTGAAGTCTTCGAGCTTCGAGACCGCGTGCTTGTGCCGGAGCAGCGACTTCGGAGTCATCATGACCAGCGGCTTGCGGAACGGCCGGAGAAGCTGGCGGCGAAGGATGTGGAAATAGTTCGCCGGCGTCGTGCAATTGGCGACCTGCATATTGTCTTCGGCGCACAGCTGAAGGTAGCGCTCGAGCCGCGCGGAGCTGTGTTCCGGCCCCTGGCCTTCGAACCCGTGCGGCAGGAGCATGACGAGTCCACTCGCCCGGAGCCACTTGGCCTCGCCGCTGGCAACGAACTGGTCGATGATCGTCTGGGCACCGTTGGCGAAATCGCCGAACTGCGCTTCCCAGCAAACCAGGGTCTTCGGGTCGGCGAGCGAATAGCCATATTCGAAGCCGAGCACGCCGAACTCCGAGAGCGGGCTGTCGCGAACTTCGAACCGGCCGCCTTCGATGCTGTCGAGCGGGATATACTTGGCACCGGTTTGTTGGTCGACCCAGACAGCGTGGCGTTGGCTGAAGGTGCCGCGGCCGCTGTCCTGGCCCGAGAGGCGCACGCTGTGGCCCTCTTCGAGCAGCGAACCGAAAGCGAGGGCTTCGGCGGTTGCCCAGTCGAATCCTTCGCCGCTGTCGAACATCGCCTTCTTGTGGTCGAGTATCCGCTGCAAGGTCTTGTGGATGTGCAAATCGGAAGGAACGGTCGTCAGGACCTCGCCGATCTTGCCGATCTCTTCCCTGGAAATCGCCGTGTTGATGTTCCGCCGCCCGAGAACCGGCTCGCTCGGTTTGTGGAGGCCGGCCCAGCGGCCTTCGAACCAGTCGGCCTTGTTCGGCAAATAGCTGGCCGCCGCCTCGAATTCCTCGTTCAGACGGGTGATGAACTGCTGCCGGTGGTCGTCGATCCACTGCTTGTCGACGACTCCCTCGTCGATCAGGCGAGTGCCGTAGATTTCGCTGATCGGCGGCTGGTTGCGGATCGCCGCGTACATCTGCGGCTGGGTGAAGCTCGGCTCGTCGCCTTCGTTGTGGCCGAAGCGGCGATAGCACCACATGTCGAT
>JBDZVP010000146.1:0-2524 GCA_040255765.1 Sphingomonadales bacterium
CCGACGCGTTCCTGAAGCGGCTCGGCATCGCGCGGGTCGATACGATCCCGTCCTTCCTGGAGACGCTGAAGCTCCTGCATACAGCCGGCCCGTTAGCCGGCTATATGCTTTCCTCGATGAGCTGTTCCGGCGGCGAAGCGTCGGTAATGGCGGACAGCGTCGAGAGGCGCCGGCTTCGGTTTCCCGCGCTCAGCTCTGAACATCGAGCGCGCGTGAAAGAGACGCTCGGACCCCTCGTCGCCGTCGCCAATCCGCTCGACTACAATACCTTCATCTGGAACAACGAGCCGGCGCTGACGGCGACCTTCTCGGCCTTCGTTTCAGGCGGTATCGACCTCAACATGCTGGTGCTCGACTTCCCGCGCGGCGACCGTTGCTCCGATGCAGACTGGTGGCCGACCGTGCGCGCTTTCGAGGCGGCGCTGAACGCGAACAGTGCCAGGGGTGCCATCGTCGCGTCGATGAGCGAGAATCTGCCGGAGGACTATGCGGCCGATCTGATCGATCGAGGTATCGTTCCGTTCATGGGCATTGCCGAGGCGATGGACGCCGCGGAAGCGGCGGCGTTTATTGGTGAGCGGTGGCGGTACCCTTCCTCGCCACCCATCGGGGGGAGAGGTGGCCCGGCGAAGCCAGGTCGGAGTGGGGGTGGAACTGGCCCGGCAGAAAGAAACCCCCTCTCCGACGCGCTGCGCGCGCCACCTCTCCCCCCGATGGGGGGCGAGGACGGGCGCGAGCCTTCCGAAGCCGAGGCCAAGACTTTGCTGGCGGAATGTGGCCTCCCTGTTCCGCCGGGTCGAAAGGCGTCGACGCCGGCCGAGGCGGCTGCGATCGCCGGTGAACTCGGTTTCCCTGTCGCGCTGAAGGCGCTTGGAGTGGCGCATAAATCCGAACAGGGGGCCGTCCGCCTCAATCTGGCGACTGCCGCCGAGGTCGAAGCGGTGGCACGCGATCTCCTGCCTTTGGGTTCGGGCCTCTATGTCGAGAAAATGGTGGCAGGCGGCGTTGCCGAACTGATTGTCGGGATTACCCGCGATCCGCTCTTCGGACCCGTCATGACGATCGGCTCCGGCGGTGTGCTTGTCGAACTCCTGCAGGATTCGGCCACGCTGTTGCTGCCGGCGAGCCGGGAAGAGATCGAGGCGGCGCTTCGCGGCCTAAAACTCTTTCCGTTGCTTGACGGCTATCGCGGACGGCCGAAGGCGGATCTCTCCGCCGCCATCGACGCGGTCCTCCATATCGCCTCCTTCTCGCGCGACAATGCCGATGGGATCGAAGAACTCGACATCAACCCGCTGATTGTTTGCCGGCAAGGGAAGGGCGCATGGATCGCCGATGCGCTGCTCGTTCTTGCAGCGCCGTCAGAGGTAAGGGAACCAGCCTATGCCTGAAGTCATCGCCAAGCGCCGCGAGGGCGCCATCCTGGAAGTCACGCTCGACCGACCCAAGGCGAATGCGATCGATCTGGTCACTTCCCGGCTGATGGGGGAGACCTTCTGCGCCTTCCGTGACGATCCGGAATTGCGTGTGGCGATCGTTCGGACGGCGGGTGAAAAGTTCTTTTCCGCCGGTTGGGACTTGAAGGCCGCTGCGGGTGGTGATGCCGTGGACGGGGATTACGGCGTCGGCGGTTTCGCGGGCTTGCAGGAACTCCGCGACATGAACAAGCCGGTGATCGCATGCGTCAACGGGATGGCGGTCGGGGGCGGTTTCGAACTGGCGCTCTCCTGCGACCTGATCTATGCCGCCGAGCATTCGCGTTTCGCGCTGCCGGAAATTCGCGCCGGCACACTGGCCGACGCCGCGACCGTCAAGCTGCCGAAGCGCATTCCCTATCATGTCGCCATGGATCTTCTTCTGACTGGCCGCTGGATGGATGTCGCCGAGGCGCATCGCTGGGGGCTGGTGAACGAGGTGCTGCCGAAGGAACAACTCGAGGCGCGTGTCTGGGAGATCGCGCGGCTTCTTGCCTCCGGGCCGCCGCTCGTCTTCGCCGCGATCAAGGAGGTTGCGCGCGAGGCCGAGGCCATGACTTTCCAGGACGCCATGAACTGGATCACCAAGCGCAAGTTCCGCACGGTGGACGAGCTTTATGCCTCGGAGGATAATCAGGAAGGTTTTCGTGCTTTTGCGGAGAAGCGGGATCCGGTCTGGAAGGGACGATAGTGGCGGCCGATTATTCGAAGCTGCTCGACAAGGAGGTTTGGGCGTTCATCGAACGCTCCAACAGTTACTATCCGCCCGACAAGGTGCACTACACGACCGAGGAGCGACGGGCGATCTACGACCGAATGTGCCGCGACTTTTTTGCCGGCTATCCGAATGGTATCAGCGTCGAGACAAGTGCGATTGCGGAGGAAGGGCACGACATCCCGATCCGCACCTATCGCAACGAGACGCGGGGCGATGCGGCGCTCGTCCTCTATTTCCACGGCGGCGGCTTCGTCCTCGGTGGACTGGAAAGCCATGACGACGTCTGCGCCGAGCTTTGCCAGCGAACCAGCTATGACGTCGTGTCGGTTGA
>JBDZVP010000054.1:0-11922 GCA_040255765.1 Sphingomonadales bacterium
GCGTCGGCGAGCGCTCGCGAGATCCGGTAGTTGAGTTCGGCGTAGCGAGCGCCCTGGTCCCACAAAATGCGTTGCGACAGATCGTCGTTCACCTTGTGATAGGCGTTGGCGAGGAAGTCTTTCCAGGCCGCGGCGCCGCCGTTGGCATAACCGGTCATCAGCAGGATCGCCGGCACGCCGCGCGTGACGAATCGGTAATGGTCGGAGCGCACGAAGATCGCTTCTTCCGGCATCGGGTCGGGCGAGACGGCGACTCCCATTGAAGCCGCTGCGTCGGCGATCGTCCGGGCGACGGTGGAATGGTCGCCGCCGAAGGCGATCACGTCCGTGAAGGGGTAAAGCAACAACGGCATGTCGAGATCGACGACGCTGACGATCTTGTCTTCCGGAACCGTCGGATGAGTTGCGAAATAATCGGCGCCTCGAAGGCCTTTCTCCTCGCCGGTGTTGGCAATGAACAGAACCGAGCGGCGCGGCGGCTTGCCCGATGCGACGAACTCGCGAGCCGCCTCCAGCATCGTCGCAACGCCCGCGGCATTGTCGAGTGCGCCGTTGTAGATCGAATCCTGCCGCGGCTTGGCGTCATCTTTCACCCCGAGATGGTCGAGGTGACCCATCAGGACGACATATTGATCCTTTAGCGTCGGGTCCGAGCCTGGAAGCAGCCCGATGACCTCGGGACTGGTGAAATCCTTCCACTCCATCCGGTCCGAGATCCGGAATCGCGCTGGAATCTCAAAGCCGGGAAGCGCTCCGGGCTTTTCAGAAGCCGCGAGAGTGGCCGCGAAGTCCTTCCCCGCGGCCCTGAAAATCTGTGCCGCGACAGCTTTCGATATGGTCGCGACCAGCGGCAGGCTGGTCGACTGGCTCGCCGTCTTCCCCGTCGGATCGACCCAGTCCGTAACCGGCCGGTCGTAATAGCCGAGCAGGCTGAAATTGGGCCTGTCGCCGGTGCCGGACACCTGGACCAGCCCAACCGCGCCCTTGTTGGCGGCGATCACCTGTTTGTAGGAATTGAGATGCGCGGAAATCTCGCTCGGAAGGCCGGGCGGGGTTCCGTCGAGGACCACGACGATCTTCCCGCGCACGTCGAGCCCGGCGTAATCGTCAATCCCGAAGTGCGAGTCGCTGATTCCGTGGCCGGCGAAGACGAGCGGCGCTTCCATCGAGCGCTGCTGCTGGGTGAGGCTCGGCCTGGCGGCGAAGTCGGTTCCTGAGCGAAGTCCCTTGGCATCGTTGCCGATGATGAGCGCGGCTGCGGGCGTTGCGGAATGGCTCGCGCGCCGGAAAGGCACCTCGACGTACCAGCTCCCGTCCTTGCCGCCCGGAGTCAGGCCGATCGCCCGGAACCGCGACGCGACATAAGAGGCGCCGATTTCGTAGCCCTTCGATCCGGTGTCCCGGCCCTCGAGCAGGTCGCTCGCGAGGAACTCGACATCGGCCCGGACACGTTGTGCGGCCCCGAGGTCGGCGGATTGCGGCGCGGGGGCTGCCGCCGTGGCGAGCAGCGCCAGCGGCCCGAGAACGAATTTCAAAGCTTTCACGCGAGCTCAAGCCCTTGCAACTTGCGCTCCCATTGAAGCGCGTGGGTGACGATCAGGTCGATGTCGGCAAAGCGCGGGGTCCAGTCGAGCGTTTCGACGAGACGGCGGTTGGAAGCGACCAGTGCCGGTGGGTCGCCCGCGCGCCGGGGCTTCATCTCCCGCCGGACCGGCCGGTCGGCGACGCGGTCGATAGCGTCGAGGACTTCCAGCACCGACAGGCCTTTGCCGTAGCCGCAGTTGAGGACGAGATTCTCCTCCGGCCGTTCGATCAGCCTCTTGAGTGCGAGCACGTGCGCGTCGGCGAGGTCGCTGACGTGGACATAATCGCGGATGCAGGTTCCGTCGGGTGTCGGATAATCGTCGCCGAACACGTCGATATGGTCCCGCTTGCCGATTGCGGCCTCCACTGCGACCTTGATCAGATGGGTCGAGCCCCGGCCGATCTGGCCTGCCCGAAGCTGCGGGTCGGCGCCGGAGACGTTGAAATAGCGAAGCGCTCCATAATTGAGCGGATAGGCTGCGGCGCTATCCGACAGCATGCGCTCGGTCATCAGCTTCGAGGCGCCGTAGGGGTTGATCGGCTGTTTCGGATCCTCCTCGTCGATCGGGACCCGCTCCGGCGCTCCATAAGTCGCGGCGGTGGAGGAGAAGAGGATGTGCTTCACGCCCGATTCGACCGCTGCCGAAATCAGCGCGTGAGTCGCGACCGTGTTGTTGCCGTAATAGAGAAGCGGCTTCTCGACGCTTTCCGGAACCACGATCGATCCCGCGAAATGCATGATTGCGCCGATTCCCTGCTCGTCGAAGATAAGCTTGAGCAGCGCCTGGTCCGCGACATCGCCTTCGTAGAAAGGCACGCCTTCGGGAACGACTTCCCGAGTACCGTTCGACAGATTGTCTACGACCGCGACCGGCCAGCCCCGGTCTTTCAGTGCGAGGACGGCATGGCTGCCGATATAGCCGGCGCCGCCGGTCACCAGGACTGCAGGTTTCTCCATGGGTTCAAGGCGCTAGCGAAGCCTAGTCTCGATTGCCAGCCGCACGAGCGATCGAGCATTGTTGCGGCGCCCGGGCGCGTCGACTAAGCGCGGGACGCACGACAGGGGCAATTGATGTTCAACTGGTTTCAGCGCCTGCTTCCGAAGACGGGCGACTTCTTCGGGATGTTCGAGGCGCACGTGGCGACGCTCGTCGCCGCCGCGAAAGCGCTCGAGGAGCTGATCGACGGCGAGCTTCCGGCGGAGGAGAGGATCCGGGAAATCGACTCCCGGGAACACGAAGCCGACGACATCATCCGCGACGTTCTGCGCACGGTCCGGCAGACGTTCCTGACTCCGTTCGATCGCGGCGCGATCACCTCGCTCATCGGGGCGATGGACGACACGATCGACGAAATGGAATCGACCGCCCGGGCAATTACCCTTTACGGGCTCACCGAGTTCGAGCCGGAAATGAAGCAGATGGCGAAAATGATCGTCGACGCCGCCGACCTCACCGCCAAGGCGATCCCGCTGCTCCGGAACATCAGCCGCAGCGGCGCCCGAATCCATATCCTCACCGAGAAGATCGTCGGCCTCGAAGGCGATGCCGACGATGTTCATGCGATCGGCCTGAAACGCGCGTTCCAGGAGCATTCGGACCAGCCGATGAAGTTCATCATCGCCCGCGAAATCTACAAGCATCTCGAGCGGATCACCGACGCGTTTGAGGATGTCGCGAACGAAATCGACGGCATCGTCATCGATCATACCTGATCCGGCATGTACGAACTCGCTCTTCCGCTGTTGATCGGACTCATCGCGGTCGCGCTGATGTTCGATTTTTTGAACGGCCTGCACGACGCCGCGAACTCGATCGCGACGGTCGTCGCGACTCGAGTCCTCCCGCCGGTTATCGCGGTCGGATTCGCCGCCTTCTTCAACTTCGCGGCCTATTTCCTCGCGCTGAAATGGCCTGCTCTCCACAATGTCGCCGACACGATCGGGAAGGGCCTGGTCGACAAGGATGTGATCACGCCCGCGGTCGTGTTCGGAGCCCTGATCGGCGCGATGTTCTGGAACGTCCTGACCTGGATCAAGGGCATACCCTCGTCGTCCAGCCACGCGCTCGTCGGCGGGATCGTCGGCGCCGGAGTCGCTCACGCGGGCGTTCCGAGCATCCAGTGGATCGGTCTCAACAAGACCCTCATCGCAATCGTTGCCTCGCCGACCCTCGGGCTGATCCTGGCGATGGCAATCATGCTTGTGACGAGCTGGCTCGGCGTCCATGCAAGCGCCAGAGGAGCCGAGCGGACCTTCCGCGGTCTCCATCTGCTCTCGTCAGGGACTCTCTCGCTCAGCCACGGCCTCAACGACGCCCAAAAGACGATGGGCCTAATTACGGTGCTCCTTTATTCGACCGGCCGCCTCGGCGGCGAATTCCACGTACCCAACTGGGTGGCGCTGAGCTGCTACGTCGCGATGGGCCTCGGCACCCTGACCGGCGGCTGGCGGATCATCGAGACGATGGGCACGCGAATCACCAAGCTCAATCAGCACCAGGGCTTTTCAGCCTCCATGGGCGGCTCGGTCATGCTCTTTTCTGCCTCGTATCTTGGCATCCCGGTGTCGACGACTCACACGATGACCGGATGCGTGATCGGTGCCGGGACGGCCCGCAGGGAATCGGCGGTCCGTTGGGGAATCGCGGGCAACGTGGCAGTCGCCTGGGTGATCACGATCCCCTGCTCGGCGATCGTCGCGGCGATGTTCTACTGGTTGATCAGCGGCTCCTTCCTGCTCGACCTGATCGCAATCGCGATCATCGGCCTGTTTGCCCTCGTCGTCAGCCGGCTTCGCAAGCGTCGGCGGCAGAACCCGATCGTCTCGACCCAGTAACGCACGGGCGTGGAGGCCGGCCGGCAGCCGCCGGTTTGCCTGATCGGCGGGCGCGCATTATCAGCGGCGCCAATTCACAGCATCGCCTTTTAAAGGACCTCAATGACCCTCACCATTTCGAGTGCGTTCGACGCCGGCAACATCCGCGTCGTTAGCCAGGATGGCGACAGCGCCGACCTGGAAATCGTCAAGGACCACATGTCGGACTTCTACCAGTGGTTCTATTTCCGGCTGGCGGGAGGCAAGGGCCGGGAGGTCACTCTTCGAATCACAAACTGCGGCGATTCAGCCTATCCCAAGGGCTGGCCGGATTACCGGGCCTGCGTTTCGTCCGATCGCGACGATTGGCTGCGCATCGAAGGCACCAGCTATGCCGACGGCGTCCTCACCATCCGCTTCACGCCATCCGAAGATATCGTCTGGGTCGCCTATTTCGCGCCTTACTCGATGGAGCGGCATCACGATCTCGTGACTTCGGTCGCCTCGCTCCCGGGCGTTTCCTATTCGTCGCTCGGAAAATCGCTCGACGGCCAGGATATCGATTGCCTGGCCATGGGCGAGGGCCCGCTCAACGTCTGGCTCTACGCCCGCCAGCACCCGGGCGAATCGATGGCCGAATGGTGGATGGAAGGCGCGCTCGAGAAGCTCACCGATCTGGAGGACCCCGTGACCCGGGTTCTTCGGGAGAAGTGCACCTTCCGGATCGTCCCCAACATGAACCCCGACGGCTCGAAGCGCGGGCATTTGCGGACCAATGCCGTCGGCGCGAACCTCAACCGCGAGTGGCATGCGCCGTCGGCCGAGCGCAGCCCGGAAGTGCTGTGCGTCCGCAACGCGATGGACGAGACCGGAGTCGATTTCGCCATGGACATCCACGGCGACGAGGCGATCCCGGCCAACTTCCTCGCCGGGTTCGAGGGGATTCCCTCGTTCACCGACCGCCAGGCGCGCCTGTTCAACCTGTTCAGCGAGACGCTGGAGCGGATCTCGCCCGATTTCCAGACGAGCAAGGGCTATGAGATTTCAAAGCCCGGCGAAGCGAACATGTCGATGTCCACGACCCAGCTTGCCGAGCGCTATGGCTGCGTGTCGATGACCCTCGAAATGCCCTTCAAGGACAATTTCGACCTCCCCGACCCCGTTTACGGCTGGTCGCCGGAACGCTCGAAGCACCTCGCGCGCGCCTGCCTCGATTCGCTCCACGCGATCCTTCCAGAGCTTGCCAAGGCGAAAGCCGAGTCGCGCAAGGCCGAGAAGGTCGATGCCTAGGCTGGTCCTGCTCCGTCACGGGCAGTCGCAATGGAATCTCGAAAACCGCTTCACCGGCTGGTGGGACGTCGGCCTGTCCGAGAAGGGAGTCGTCGAGGCGATCGCCGCCGGCGAGCTGATGAAAGCCCGCGGCTTCGATTTCGACATCTGCTTCACCAGCCTGCTCACGCGGGCAATCAAGACTCTCGACCTCGCGCTCGAGGCGATGGACAGGCTGTGGCTTCCGGTCGCGAAGGACTGGCGCCTCAATGAGCGGCACTATGGCGGGCTAACCGGCCTAAACAAGCAGGAGATGCGCGAGAAGGTCGGCGACGAGCAGGTCAGGATCTGGCGGCGCTCGTTCGACGTGCCTCCGCCACCCCTCGATTCCGGCAGTCCCTTCAACGTGGCCGGCGACCGGCGCTACGCAGGGATCGGCGTACCCGCCACCGAGAGCCTCAAAGACACAATCGAGCGGGTCCTTCCCTATTGGGAACAGGCGATCGCTCCCGCACTCCGCTCGGGCCAGCGGGTGCTCATTTCGGCACACGGAAATTCGATCCGGGCGCTCGTGAAGCTGCTGTCGAACATCGGCGACGAGGAGATCGTCGGGGTCGAAATCCCCACCGGCCAGCCCATGGTCTACGAGCTGAACGACGATCTTGCGGCGCTCGATTATTATTATTTGAGCGAACGCTAGGCCGCGTTCTTTTGCCGGTACATTTCTCGGTCCGCCCTGGCGATGACCGATTCCGGCGAATCGCTGGCGTCGATGACCGTGACCCCGATGGCGACTCCGAGTTCGAGGGGATGTCCGTCGCACTGGCTCTCGTGCCGGTCGATCGCGATGGTCAGCCGCTCGGCGGTTTCGCGGGCGCTTTCTTCGGTCGCGTGGGCGAGCAGGATTCCGAACTCATCTCCGCCCAGCCGCGCGACGCAATCGCTCTTCCGAACCCCGTTGGTCAGGACTTGAGCGACCTGGATCAGGGCCTCGTCGCCGGCCTTGTGCCCGAAGCTGTCGTTGATTCGCTTGAGGCCATCGATATCGACGAACAGCATGGCCGCGCTTTCGCGGTAGCGGCTGACCCGGGCGATCAACAATCCCAGCTCGCGCATGAAGCCGCGGCGGTTGGGAACCGGAAGCAGGGCGTCCTGGTGGGCCAGTTCGTCGAGCAGCCGCACGCGCTCTTCGAGTCCCGCGATCTTCTCGCGCAGGCGCTCGATCTCGGCGAATGGATCGCCGCCCGACTCTGGTGCCCCTTCAGCCACGGCGCCGGAATAACCGGAATCGGGAGGCCGCGAAATCCGGGGGATTTGGCTGTCCCGATTGCGAACAGGCGAATCGCTTTCTAAACGGCGGCATCGGCGACATTGCGGCGGGATTGGAAAAGAGTGGCGGCCCCCAGCATCGGAATCATCATGGGCAGCAAGTCCGACTGGGAGACGATGCGCGAGGCCGCCGAGATGCTCGACCGGCTCGGTGTCGCGCATGAGACGAAGATCGTTTCCGCCCATCGCACTCCGGACCGCCTCTACGACTATGCACGTTCCGCCCGGGAACGCGGGTTGAAAGTGATCATCGCGGGCGCTGGCGGAGCTGCGCATTTGCCCGGCATGACGGCGTCGATGACGACCCTTCCGGTGCTCGGCGTGCCGGTCGAGACCAAATCGCTGAAGGGCATGGATAGCCTGCTGTCGATCGTCCAGATGCCCGCCGGGGTCCCGGTCGGAACGCTTGCGATCGGCAAGGCGGGCGCGGTCAACGCCGCGCTTCTCGCAGCCTCGATCCTCGCCACCTCGGATTCAGCGCTCGCGGACCGGCTGGAACAGCATCGGTCGGCGCAAAGTGCCTCGGTTGCCGAATCGCCCGAATGATTCCTCCCGGCTCGACGATTGGAATCATTGGCGGCGGCCAGCTCGGCAAGATGCTCGCGGTCGCCGCTGGCCAGCTCGGCTACAAATGCCACGTGTTCGAGCCCGGCGCCGCGCCTTGCGCGGCCGACGTCGCCGCCCAATTCACCCAGGCCGCCTACGCGGACATTGAAGCGCTAAAGCGGTTCGCCGACAGCGTCGATGTCGCGACTTACGAATTCGAGAATGCGCCGGCCGCGGCGCTGGAAGCGATCGCGGGAAAGCTTCGCCCCGGGGTTGCCTCTCTCCGCGTCGGGCAGGAGCGCGGGCAGGAAAAGGAATTCATCGAATCGACGGGTGCCCGGGTCAGCGCGTGGATGCGGGTCGACAGCGAGGCCGACGCGATCGAAGCCGAACGGCGGCTCGGCACCCCGCTGGTCCTGAAGACCCGGCGCCTGGGCTATGACGGCAAGGGCCAGGCCTGGGCACAGACTCCGGGCTCGGCGGTCGCCGCCTGGGATTCCATCGGCCGGTCGCCCGCGGTCGCCGAGGCGCGAATCGATTTCGACTGCGAATTCTCGATCGTCCTCGCGCGGGGTGAAGACGGCGCAATCGCCGCGTTCGAACCGCCGCTCAACGACCATGACAACGGGATCCTCCGCCGCTCGACCGTCCCGGCACCTCGGATCGTCGAGCGCCATCGGAATGAAGCGGTCCGGGTCGCGACCAGAATCGCCGAAGGGCTCGGTCACATTGGCGTCATCACGGTGGAATTCTTTGCCACCGCCGACGGCCCCATCGTCAACGAGATCGCGCCGCGCGTGCACAACAGCGGCCACTGGACGATCGAGGGCGCGGTGACCTCGCAGTTCGAGCAGCATATTCGCGCGATCTGCGGCCTCCCGCTCGGTTCGACGAAGCGAGTCGGCTCATCCGCGATGATGGAGAATCTGCTCGGCGAGGAAATTGACGGCTGGCCCGCACTGGTCGCCGAGCCAGCGACCCACGTCCACATCTACGGCAAGGGCGAAGCGCGCCCCGGAAGGAAAATGGGGCACTTCACGAGAGTGACTCTTTAGCCTTTCGTCGCCGTAGCGCCGCCGTTCGCAGAACCGCTCGTCGGTTGGTGAGTCTCCGGCTTGTGCGGACCTTCCTCGAGGCCGAATTGCACGAATATGAGTTGCGTCGCGCTACCTAAAATTGCTCCGCCACCCGCCCCTCCCGCGGATACTTCGTGGGAAGGCATTGCCGAAGCGGTGCGGGCCTATGCCGCGGTGCAAACTTCGGACGTCGCCGCCGACGACCTTCGCCACTGGGCCGACTTCATCGATGGAATCGCGGAGCTTCAGCGGCGCACGGCACCTTCCTCCGAGCGGGATCGCCAAGGACCATAGTTCGGAAGAAGCGGCCGAGAGTTGAAGGCATTTGAATTGGGCTTTGACCCAGGTTCGCGCGGCCGAGCACCATGCGTTGGGACGAGTGCGCGGCGCGAATGTGGCAAATCGACTTCCTGCAATTGGCCAGTGGCTGCCGACTGAACAACGCGACCGACTTTGCTTCGATTCGCCGGGAATTCGCACGGCTGAAGAACGCGGCCTGACTCCCGGCTACTGCCGGCTCGCCTGCTCGCTCGACGCATATCGCGCCACGATGAACGCCCGCGCCTCGCGATATTCGGCGGGCGTGACCTGGCCGTTGCGGTCGGCGTCGGCGATGGACTTGAACTCGGTGGCCGCATCATCGGCCTCGATGATCGACAGATAGCCGTCATGGTTCTCGTCATAGCGGGCGAGCGCCCAGTCCATCAGCTTGCTGTCGGCCTCGAACAGCTCGATCGCGCGGGGGTTCACCAGCCGCCAGTCGCTCGCGTCGGTCTGTGGAGACGCGGCCGCCGCGGCGGCGAGCAAGGGAAGGATGATGAGCACGCCGGTACAACGCCGGACAGCGGCACCCGCTCCCTCAGCTCAGCGCATTGCGGACCGCCCGGCAAAGCGCGTCGGATCGGAACGGCTTCGGCAATAATGGCGAGCCTGGAGCGACCGATTTGATCGCCTCGGTCTCGCTGTAGCCGGAGACGAACAGGATTTTCTGATCCGGCGCCTCGGCCAGCATCCGGCTCGCGACTTCGGCGCCGGACATTGCCGGCATCACGAAATCGAGGACGACGAGGTCGGGCCGGTCGCTGGCGAATTCCTCCAGGCCTTTGCGCCCGTCGCCGCAGTCGCGAACCTGGAAGCCCTCTTCGGCAAGCGCTTCGGCAACGAAGGCGCGGACGTCGGGGTCGTCGTCGATCACCAGGACCGAGGCGCTTTTGACGTCGGGGCCGTGCTCGCCTTCCTCGGCTTTCGCGCTGTCGTCGGAATGCTTGTCCGCAGCCGCCTTGAAGAACAATTTGATCGTCGTTCCCTCGCCGGGCGCGCTCTCGATCCGCGCGGTTCCGCCCGACTGCCGCGCCATTCCATAGACCATCGACAGCCCGAGCCCGGTGCCCTTGCCGATTTCCTTGGTGGTGAAGAACGGCTCGAACGCCCGCGACGCGACCTCTTCCTCCATCCCGCTGCCGGTGTCGCTGATCGTCAGGACCACGTAGTCGCCATCGCTGAGCTCGGCGTCGCCTTTTATCCGCAGCGGACAGGTCGCGAACCTGAGGATTCCGCCCCTGGGCATCGCATCGCGGGCGTTGATTGCGAGATTGAGGACCGCGACCTCGAGCTGGGTCGGGTCCGCCATGACCGGCAGGTCGATCCGGTCGAGATCGAATTCCTTGGTGATCCCGGGGCCGAGCACGTTCCGCAGAAGCGGCCGCATGTTCTGGATCAGCGGGCCCACTTCGACCGGGCGGACCTCGAGCCTCTGCACTCGGCTGAACGCGAGCAGTTGCGCGGTGAGGCGCGCGCCCCGCTCCGCGGCGGTCAGCGCGTTCACCGCATAGCGCTTGAGCTTCTCGTCCTCGACCCGCCGCGCCACCACGTCGAGCCCGCCGACGACCACGGTCAGCAGGTTGTTGAAGTCGTGCGCGATCCCGCCGGTCAACTGGCCGAGCGCCTCCATCTTCTGGCTCTGGCGGAGCTGTTCCTGAGCCGCCCTCAGCTCGGTGATGTCGCGCGCCTCGAACAGCAAATACTTCACCTTCCCGTCCGGCCCGTTGATCGGCTGGACGGCGACGTCGAGCCACGCCGTCGGCACCCCCGGCCGCTCCATGCTCGCCTGCGTCGTGAACAGCTCGCCTTTCGCCGCGCGCTTCACCGCCTCCTTGATCAGCGCCTTGTGCTGCGGATAGGCCTCCAGCGTCGGCGCTTCCCAGATCTTGCGCCCGATCGCCTCGTTCGCATTCACCGCCCGCCACGGCGCCTCTTTCGAGTTCATCTCCACGATCGTGCCGTCAGGCGTGAGGAGACAGAGCACCTCCAGCACCGCGTCGAACAAGGCCCGGAACCGAGCGTCGCTCTCGGCAAGCTCGTGCGTGCGCTCCTCCACCTGCCGGCGAAGCTCGATCTCCGCCTCCTTGGCGACGGTGATGTCGCTCGCCACCCCGATGAAGCCGACCAGCTCCCCGTCCGGCCCGAACCTCGGGCTGCTGGTGCTCCTCAGCCAGCGATAGGTCCCGTCCCCGCGCCGGAACCGCCCCTCCAGCGTGAACGTCTTTCCCGAAGCCTCCCCGGCCACGCTCTCGGCCAGGATCCGCTCGACGTCGTCCGGATGAATCCCGTCGCGCCAGTCGTACAGACGCGCAAATTCGCGGTCGCCGGTGCCGAGATAGTCCATGTAGGCGTCGTTGACGAAGTCGCGGGTGCGGTCGAGCCGAGTCACCCACATCAGCACCGGCGCCGAATTGGCGATCCGCTTGAACCGCGCCTCGCTCTCCTTGAGCGCCCGCTCGGTGACCCTTTGCTCGGTGACGTCGTCGATGAGGACGACCAGCCCCTCGACCCGCCCGCCGGGCCCGGTCCACGGCACATATTGCACCTGCACCGCGCAGGGCCCGCGCGTTTCGTGGTCGATGTCGGCGACGAACAGCTGCCGCTCCCCGGCCAGCGCAGCCTGAAGGATCGGCTGCCGGTGCTCCCACGACGCCTCCCCGAGCACCTCGCGCATCGTCTTTCCGAGGATCGCGCCGCGCGGCTTCTCGAACCATTCCGCGAGCCCCTTGTTGAGGAAGCGGTAGGTGAAGCTGCGGTCGACATAGGCGCACATCACCGGCAGCAGGTCGGCGATCGCGAGCATGCCGGGAGCGGTGAACATCTCCGCCGGCATTCCGGGCGGAAGCTGCTCGGGCGGAAGAGTCGCGAGCGGCTCGTTCGCCGCCTTCGATGCCTTTTTCGCCCCCGTAGCCATGGATTCGGAAGATTGCCCTTTTTTTCCAAAGAGTCACGCCGCTTTGACATAGATCATGCTGAACTTGC
>JBDZVP010000054.1:12022-13544 GCA_040255765.1 Sphingomonadales bacterium
TGCCCTTTTTTTCCAAAGAGTCACGCCGCTTTGACATAGATCATGCTGAACTTGCTCAGCATCCATGCCGGCGAAGGACGGAGCGCTCCCGAAAATGGACCCTGAATTGAGTTAAGGGTGACGGCCCTGCCTCCCTCGCAGATTTTCCTACTTCGCTTTTTTCTGCTCCATCGATCCCCGCAGCTCGTCCGGGGGACGAGCGAGGAGATCGATCGCATGAGCACCATCCCAGTCATCTGCGACAAGTGCCGCTCCACCGGCGTTTCCGGCCAGGGCGACTTCTCCCACCTCCGCGACCTCCTCGATTTCACCCCCGTCCCGCGCAAAAAAGAGCGGGTCGACGGCTGGAACGCGGAGAAGCAGCGCGCCTTCATCGCCGCCCTCGCCGCAACCGGCTCGAAACGCCAGGCGGCGATGTCGATCGGAATGGCGGCCTACGGGGTCGACCAGCTGCTCAAGGCGGAAGGCAGCGACAGCTTTCGCGCCGCCTACGACCGAGCCATGGCGATCGCCAGGCAGAACGGAACCATGCGAATCGCCCGCGGAGTCGCCGACGCCGCCGCTAGAAGCGCCTACCTCAACCCCCGCTCCGGCCTTCGCGGCAACCCGCCGCCGGACGAAACCGGGGCCGAAGTCTCCGAAGAACAAAAGCTCGAGCTTCTCGAAAGCCTCGGCACCAAGTTCATGAAGAAGGTCGCCGTCGAGCGGCAGGCGCGCCTCGGCGGCCAGATCGTCGCCGCCGATTTCTACCTTCGCCAGATCACCTTCCTGGAGGTGCTGTTCGACCTCAGCTCGGAAAAGCTCGGCTGGAACGCCGCCGACGTCCTCCGCCAGCTCCGCCGCGGCACCCACGAGCTTCCGGAGATCGTCGGCACCAGCTTCTCCGACCTGCTCGACCAGTCGCGGCGCGAGTGGTGGGCCAGGGAAGGCGACCCCAACCGCCCCGCCCACCCCGACGTCCGCTTCCTCGAGCGGCACCGCTCGAAAGAGGGCGACTACACCACCAACGTCGACCAGCACGGCTACGGCAAGATCACGACCCCCGCGCACGGGTACAGTGAGGAGGAGTGGCGAGAGCTTACGGTTGACCAGCAGATGGTGGCGCGAAAAATCCAATTCGAAGAGGATGCCCACGAACAGATCGAATGGGAAAGCCGAGCGAGGGCCGAGTTCGAGGCTCGACAGCAAATTCCGCCCCGGAACAGGGAGGGGGAACATCCGAAAGATTGCGGAGGGGCCGGCGCGAAGCCGCCTCCTTCTTCGCCTTCGTCACCCCCGACCCCGATCGGGGACCCGGCTTCCTCCAGCTCAGCTAGTGCTGAGGATGAGCCTGTCCCGAGCCTGTCGAGGCGGCCGGGGCCGAATGTGCGGAGGGTGTGAGGTCATCGCTTCGCTGTCTGTTTGATGAATGTCGCATACAGAATGTGACAATCAGCGGTTTGTTAAGATGAATCCTTGAAACTGACAGCAAGAGCAGTTCGTTATGTGTTTGGATTGACCCGTATGTGGATAACACCATATA
>JBDZVP010000055.1:0-4568 GCA_040255765.1 Sphingomonadales bacterium
GGCCGAACATGGGCGGCAAGTCGACCTTCCTTCGGCAGGCGGCGCTGATCGCGGTCCTCGCGCAGGCGGGGTGTTTCGTTCCGGCGGCCCGCGCGAAAGTCGGCCTCGTCGACCGCTTGTTCAGCCGCGTCGGAGCTTCGGACAACCTCGCTCGCGGCCGCTCGACCTTCATGGTCGAGATGGTCGAGACAGCAGCGATCCTCGCCCAGGCAACGCCGCAGAGCCTCGTCATCCTCGACGAGATCGGGCGCGGCACCTCGACCTATGACGGCCTCGCCATCGCCTGGGCGGTGGTCGAGGCGATGCATGACCAGGCGAAGTGCAGGACGCTGTTCGCGACCCACTATCACGAGCTTACGCGGCTGGCGGGGCGGCTCGACTCGCTCTCGCTCCATCATGTTCGCGCTCGCGAGTGGAAGGGGGATCTCGTGCTCCTCCACGAGGTCGCGGAAGGCGCCGCCGACCGGAGCTACGGAATCGCGGTCGCGAAACTGGCGGGACTTCCCCCCGCAGTCGTCGCGCGCGCCAAGGCGGTGCTTGCCAAGCTCGAAGCGGGACGCGATGCGACGGGCGGGGTTGCCGCGGGGCTGGACGACCTGCCGCTGTTCGCGTCCGCCGCGGAACCCGATCAAGCGCGCGATCCGATCGCAGACGCACTCGCTTCGATCGAGCCCGATTCCCTGACTCCAAGGGAGGCTCTGGAGGCTTTGTACCGGCTCAAGACACTCTGGGCCGAAGCGGGGCGGCCGTGAACGCGCCGTTCGATCCGATCCAGGATCGCCGGGCAATCGTCGACCCGCGCAAGCTCGGCGACCAACTCCACGGCAGCGACCAGGCCAGGGCCGCGGCCATCCTGGTCAAGGCGCTGGAGCGCGGCCGCAAGGAAATCGCGAAGCGTCTGCGCGCCAACCCCGATCGCGGCCGGTCGGCGGCCCATTCGACCGCTTATCTGCACATCCAGATCGTCCGCCTCGCCTATGAATATGTCGCCGGCGATGAGGCTCCGGAACTTGCGATCGTCGGCCTCGGCGGCACCGGCCGCGGCGAAATGGCGCCGTACAGCGACCTCGACCTCATGTTCCTCACCGTTCGAAAGCCGACGGCAGAGATCCAGAAAACGGTGGAAGCGGTCCTCTACCTCCTTTGGGATCTGCAGCTGAAGGTTGGCCATTCGCTCCGCTCGATCGACGAACTCATCAAGTTCGCGAAGACCGACATGACGGTCCGAACCGCTTTCCTCGAAGCGCGGCTGCTCTGGGGGAAGGAGTCGATTTTCGAGGAGGCCCGGCGCCGGTTCCGATCCAGGGTGCTGTCGGGTTCGGCCGCGGAGTTCGTCGCCGCCAAGCTAGCCGAGCGTGACGAGCGGCACGTGAAGATGGGCGACAGCCGCTATGTCGTCGAGCCCAATGTCAAGGACGGCAAGGGCGGCCTTCGCGATCTCCAGACGCTCTACTGGATCGGCAAATATATTTACGACGTCCGCGAGCCCGCTGACCTCGTTTCCGTCGGTCTTCTGACCGCCGAGGAATTCGCCCAGTTCGAGCGCGCCGAGCGCTTCTTCTGGGCAGTTCGCTGCCACTTGCACCTGGAGGCGGGCCGCGCGGAGGAGCGGCTCGGCTTCCAGTATCAGAAGGCGCTGGCCAAGCGCATGCGTTACGCCGACCGGCCGGGGAAATCCGCGGTCGAGCGGTTCATGCATTTCTACTTCCTCAACGCAAAGACCGTCGGCGATCTCACCGGAGTCTTCCTTGCCCAGCTCGACGAGAAGATGGGGCGAAAGGGTCTTCGCTTCGCGCTCCCGACAATCCGGCGGCGGCCCAAAGCGCTCAACGGGTTCGTTCTCGATCGCGGGCGGCTGTCGATCCCGTCGGACGATTTCTTCGCCGCCGATCCCGTCCGACTGCTGGAGATGTTCGCGCTCGCCTCCAGCGAGCGGCTCGAAATCCACCCGGTTGCCATGCGTGCGGCGACTCGTGACGCCAAGCTGATCAAGGCGCGGGTCCGCAAAGACCCCAAAGCCAATGCGCTGTTCCTCGACGTGCTGACCAACGTCCACCACCCCGACATCGTCCTTCGCTGGATGAACGAGGCGGGCGTGTTTGGCCGCTTCATTCCCGACTTCGGACGGGTCGTCGCGCAAATGCAGTTCGACATGTACCACCACTATACCGTCGACGAGCACGCGATCCGCGCGATCGGGCTTCTCGCCGCGATCGAGCGCGGCGACCTGGCTGAAGACCATCCGCTGTCGACGGCGCTGTTCGACCAGATCGCCAACCGGCGGGCTCTCTATGTTGCAGTCCTGCTTCACGACATCGCGAAGGGGAGGGGCGGCGACCACAGCGTCCTGGGCGAGCAGGTTGCGCAGGAGCTCGGCCCGCGGCTGGGCCTCGACCAGGCCGAAACGGAGACCGTCGCCTGGCTCGTCCGCTACCACCTGCTGCTGTCGAATACCGCCTTCAAGCGCGACCTTGCCGACCCGAAGACGATCGAAGATTTCATCCGCCAGGTGCAGAGCCCGGAACGGCTTCGGCTGCTCCTTATGCTTACTGTCGTCGACATTCGGGCGGTCGGGCCGGGCGTCTGGAATGACTGGAAGCGGCTGCTTCTTAGAACCTTGTTCGATGCCGCGGAGGAGAAGCTCCGGCTCGGCCACAAGCAGCGCGGCCGGAGCGAGATTGTCGCACAGCGCCAGGGCGAGGTTGCGAAGGCGCTCGGCTGGAAGCCGAAGATCGTCCGCGCCTACCTCCGCCGGCTTCCCGACAGCTACTGGCTTGCCGAGCCCGCGGATATCCAGCTTTCCAATGCCCGCCAGATCGCGGCCGCCGAAGCTCGAATCGGCGATGCGAAGCCGAGCATCGCCGCCGAGGATGAGGTCGACCGCGGAGCGACTCGAATCTCGGTCTTCACTCCCGACCGCGAAGGGCTGTTCTTCCGGATCTGCGCTGGCCTCGCTTCAGCCGGGGCGAGCATCATCGATGCCCGAATCCACACCACGCGCGACGGGATGGCGCTGGATAACCTGCTCGTGCAGGACTCACAAGGGCGGGCTTATTCGGACAAGAGACTTCGAAGCAGGCTCATTCGCTCGGTCGAATCGGCCATTACCGGCGAACGGGCACCGGAGTTGCCGGCCGGACCCGGCGCCGGCGACAAGACCGCAGCGTTCCACGTCGCTGCCTCGGTCGCGATCGCCGAGCGTGCGTCGTCAAGGACGACGGTCGTGGAGGTCAACGCGTTCGACCGGCCTGGCCTGCTGGCCCGGCTTGCGTTGGCGATCCATCGGTGCGGGCACCAGCTCCACTCCGCGCACGTCGCGACTTATGGCGAGCGCGCCGTCGACGTCTTCTACCTCAGCGGCGACAAAGGGCAGAAGCTCTCGCACGACCAGGCGGAGAAGCTCCGGGCGGCGCTTCTCGACGCCGCCCGGGAAGAACCCGCCTAATTCCGTTCGTCCTTGCTACCGGGCGCCGGCGCGCCTGGCAGAGGCGGAAGCCCGACCGACTCGGGCGCATCCGGCGAAAGCTCCGGCACGTCGATGATTCCACGCCCGACATAGCTGTGGCGATAGCTGTAGGCGTAATAGATCACGACGCCGATCGCTCCCCACACCGGAAGCACAAGCATCGCCGGTCCCGGAAGGTTGAAGAACAGGAACAAGCAACCGAGGATCGTCAGCGGTGCGACAAGCCAGATCGCCGGAACCCGGAACGGGCGCTTCCGCTTGGGATCGGTCTTGCGCAGCTGCCAGACCGCGATCGCGACCATCAGGAAGGCGTAGAGCGTTCCTGCGTTGGCGATGTCCGCGAGCTGGCCGACGGGGAAGAACGCGGCTCCGACCGCAACTCCGATCCCCGTGATCGCAGTGACGATGTGCGGCGTCTTCCACTTCGGGTGGACCGTGGCGAGCTTTTCGGGAAGCAGCCCGTCGCGAGCCATGACGAAGAAGATTCGGGTCTGGCCGAACAGCAGGATCAGGACGACCGAGGGGAGCGCGACGAAGGCTGCGTAGCCGATCAAGTTGCCGATGGTTCCGAAGCCGATCGTCCTCAGCACGTGCGCGAGAGGCTCCCGAGAACAGACCAGCATCTCCGCATATTGCGGCTGGGCGCATTGGCGCGCCAGTTCGGGACTGCCGGTGGTGAGCGGTCCCGCGGCATCCATGATCGGCTGGCCGCCGATGGCGCCGATCGCACCGGCTGCGACCAACATGTAAAAGATGGTGCAGATCAACAGGCTGCCGATGAGGCCAAGCGGGACGTTGCGCTGCGGATTCTTCGTTTCCTCGGCGGCGGTCGAGACCGCGTCAAACCCGACGTAAGCGAAGAACATGGTCGCAGCGGCGCCGACGACGCCGATGCCGGATCCGAATCCGCCGAAAACTCCGCCGGGCATGAACGGGCTGAAGTTGCTGCCGTGCATGGCCGGAAGAGTGAGGACCACGAAGGCCGTCAGGGCAGCGATCTTGATCGAAACGAGGACTGCATTCACGCGCGCGCTCTCGGTCGTGCCGATCATGAGAAGCCAGGTCATCAGCAGCGCGATCAGGCCCGCGGGCAGGTTGATGA
>JBDZVP010000055.1:4668-13307 GCA_040255765.1 Sphingomonadales bacterium
ATCATGAGAAGCCAGGTCATCAGCAGCGCGATCAGGCCCGCGGGCAGGTTGATGAACCCGCCGACCCGGCCGCCGAAGATCACGGGGCCGGCCGTCAGCCATGAGGGTAATTGTATCCCCAACGAATGCGCTAGCACCGTGTCTGTAAAGTAATTCGACCAGCCGACGGAGACAGCAGACGCGCCAACCGCATATTCGAGGAGAAGAGCCCAGCCGACCGTCCACGCGAGGAACTCGCCCTGGACTGCGTAGCTATAGGTGTAGGCGGAGCCCGCCACCGGCACCATCGAGGCGATTTCGGCGTAGCAAAGCGCGGCGACGATGCAGACCGCTCCGGCGATGATGAAGGAGACCACGAGGCCGGGACCCGCTTTCTGCGCACCGACCGACGTCAGAACGAAGATTCCGGTACCGATGACGCAGCCGACGCCGAGCAAAGTGAGTTGAAGTGCGCTCAAGGTGCGCTTCAACGATTTGCGCTCGGCGCTGGCCAGGATTGCGTCGAGCGGTTTGACTCGCCCGAATAGCCCGCCGCGCGGTGCCTTTGTCGCCATTGGTCTCCCCTAAATCCGGTTTTGGCGGGCGAACCTAGCGGCTGCTGCCGCTCACGCAATGGCGAATTCGACTAACGCGCCAGCATCGGCCCCAGAGGCTGGCCTCCGAAAATGTGAACGTGGAGGTGCGGCACTTCCTGGCCGGCGCGCTTGCCGGTGTTGGCGAGAAGGCGATAGCCCTGGACGACCAGCTGCTGATCGCGAGCGACCTTGCCGACCGCTCGGACGAAGCCGGCGATCTCTTCGTCGGAGGCTTTCTCCGAAAAATCGTCCCAGGAGACGTACGGCCCCTTCGGGATCACCAGGATATGCACCGGCGCCAGGGGGTTGATGTCGTGAAACGCGAGCGCGTGCTCGTCCTCGTAGACCTTCCGCGAAGGCAGGTCGCCGCGAAGGATTTTCGCGAAGATATTATTGTCGTCATAGGCTTGGGTAGGGTCGATCGGCATTCGTGACTCCGCTTGACCGGGAACGCTTCCTCGTTACCACCGGAAGCGATGACCGACGAGACTCCAGAAAGCCTGATTCCCTACGACGAGATCGTCCAGGAAGCCCTGCGCGACGTGGTGGGCAGGGTTTTGGGCGAGGTGGAGCGGACCGGCGCGCTCCCCGGCGATCACCATTTCTACATCACCTTCAAGACGAGAATGCCCGGAGTCGAGATCCCCAAGCACCTCATGGAGCGATTTCCCGAAGAGATGACGATCGTCATCCAGCATCGTTTCTGGGACCTGAAGGTCGAACAAAGCGCCTTTGCCGTCGGCCTGTCGTTCGGTGGCGTGCCGGCGAGCCTTCGGGTCCCGTTCGCGGCGGTCACCGATTTTGTCGATCCTGCGGTCGACTTCAGCCTGAAATTCCAGGCGAGTGGCGCGGAGCCGGAGCCCGAAGAGCATGACGAGGCGGAAAACGATATCCCCGTCGTCGAAAGCGAGGACGGTTCCAATGTCGTGAACGTGGACTTCACCCGCAAAAAATGACGGCAGCGCCGTCACCCTGAGTGACGCTTTATCCCGTCCCCCGGCGCGGCAGGCGCGCCACTTGTTTCAGGGTCCATTTCAGAGCATCGCGCCAGCGACAGAATGGATGCTGAAGCGAGTTCAGCATGACGGAAGGAAGACATGACACCGACCCGCACCGAAACTGACAGCTTTGGGCCGATCCAGGTCCCCGGTGACGCTTATTGGGGCGCGCAGACCGAGCGATCCATCGAGAATTTCCCGTTCGGGCCGCGCGAGCAGATGCCGGCGGAAATCGTCCACGCGCTCGGTTTCGTGAAGCAGGCGGCGGCGCGGGTGAACGCGAGGCACAAGCTCATCGACCCGCAAATCGCCGAGGCGATCCAGCAGGCGGCCGCCGAAGTCGCAAGAGGCGACCTCGACCGCGAATTCCCGCTCGTCATCTGGCAGACGGGTTCGGGCACGCAGTCGAACATGAACGCGAACGAAGTGATCGCTGGCCGGGCCAACGAGGCCTTGACCGGAAAGCGCGGCGGCAAATCGCCGGTCCACCCGAACGATCACGTCAACAAGAGCCAGTCGTCGAACGACAGCTTCCCGACGGCAATGCATATCGCCGCCGCACGCGCCGTGACGGGAAAGCTGCTGCCCGCTGCGAAGGCGATGCAGGCGATCCTCGCGAAACAGGCGAAGAAATGGGACTCGATCGTCAAGATCGGGCGGACTCACCTTCAGGACGCCACGCCGCTGACTCTCGGCCAGGAATTCTCCGGCTACGCGGCGCAGATGCAGGCGAACGTCACCCGGCTCGAAGAGGCCATGCCAAGCCTGCTCTGCCTCGCCCAGGGCGGCACCGCGGTCGGGACCGGGCTCAACGCCCCCAGGGATTTCGGCGAGGCTTTTGCCAGGGAAGTGGCGAATCTCACTCGCCTGCCGTTCACTTCGGCACCCAACAAGTTTTCGGAAATGGCTGCTCACGACACGCTCGTCGAGCTTTCCGGGGTCATGAATACGCTCGCGGTCTCGCTGACCAAGATCGCCAATGACATCCGGCTGATGGGCTCGGGCCCGCGCTGCGGGATCGGCGAGCTGAAGCTTCCGGAGAACGAACCCGGAAGCTCGATCATGCCGGGCAAGGTCAACCCGACCCAGTGCGAGATGCTGACGATGGTGTCGGCGCAGGTCATGGGCAACCACGTCGCGGTGACGGTCGGCGGCCTTCAGGGGCATCTTGAGCTGAACACCTTCAAACCGCTGATCGGTGCCAACGTGATCCGGTCGATCAACCTGCTGTCGACCGGAATGAACAGCTTCCGCGAGCGCTGCCTCGAAGGGCTCGAGCCGGACGAGAACAGAATTTCCGACCTCGTGAACCGTTCGCTGATGCTGGTGACCGCGCTCGCTCCGGAGATCGGCTACGACAAGGCCTCGGAAATCGCCAAGCATGCCCACAAGACGGGAAAGACCTTGAAGGAGGCCGGCATCGAGCTCGGCCACGTCGACGAAGCGACCTTCGACCGCGTGGTGAAGCCGGAGGCGATGATCGGGCGCTGAGCCTGGGTTACGGCAGCGCGACGTTCAAACGAACGCCGATATTGTCGATGCCGGGGTTCTGACCGCTGAAAAGCGTGGCGTGGCTCATGTGCACCCAACTCGCTTCGGCGGTGATCCGCGGGGCGACCTGGACGCCGATTCCGAGCTCGGGTTCGAAGAGGATGCGCGACCCGAGCTCCAGCTTGTCGTTGAATCGATTCTCGAACCTGGCGGCGGACCCGTTGTGGATCGCAATTCCCAAGCCTGGGCGAATATAGATCTTGCCCCCGAACCTGGTGGACAGGCCGACGGCCGCGTAGCTGGTGTTGCCGGCGGTGTTCAGCGCCCCGAAGGCGTAGGGCTGAAGACTGATTCCGAACGGGCGCGCAATCGCTCCGCCGCGCCATCCGAGCTGAAGGTCGACTCCGTGCTCCGTATGCCCGTCGAGGGTCAGCGGCGTGTCCACGTTGTGGGCATATACGCCGCCGAAGAGCTCGCCAGCCGATGCCGCACTCGGCAAGGCCGCCACTGCAACACCGGCGCAGAAAGCGAGAAAATACTTCGGCAAGGCACATCTCCAGCTGGTTTTGCAGTTCAATGCCCGGGCGCGGCTTTCGTGCCGCTTAACCCGCCTGCCAGGCGCGGATCGAATCGCTCGGAGCGACCAGCATCCAGACGTTCAGCGCCAGGTTGTCGCGGATGACGAGGAGCGGCACGACCTCAAGCGCGATCAGGAGCGCCAGGCTTGCCCACAGGGGAAGCTTTCGAGCCGCAAGGAAGCCGATTGCCATCATCGCGATGTCACTCGTCGAGTTGAGAACCGAATCGCCGGTGTAGCCCAGCGCCGCGGTCGCCGTGCGGTAACGGTCGATCACCATGGGCGTGTTTTCGACAATTTCCCACGCACACTCGGCGAGAAGCGCCAACAGGAACCGGCGCTCTACGGAAATGGGTCGGGCGAAGAGCCACAGGATCGCGTAGAAAAGCAGGCCGTGGACGATGTGGCTCGGGCTGTACCAGTCGGCGAGCATCTGGCTCTGGGTCGGCCCGATCGGTCCCCAAAGCGCGATCGTTCCGCAGGTGCAGATCGGCGGCCGCCCAATGGCCAGCAGAACGGCGATCGCTGCAGCGACGATAAGAAGTGCGGCGTTGGCAGCGCTGGAGCGGCGGGTCATCCGCCGTCATTGCGAGGAGTGAAGCGGCGAAGCAATCCAGCGGGCGCATTGCTGGATTGCTTCGCTTCGCCCGCAATGACAGATGTGTCCGATGATCCGGGTGTACGGTCCAGGCTGCGAAGGCGAGGTGATCGATTCTTCGCACAAGAAGATTCCGCTCGACGCGACCTGGATTGACCTCGAGGAGCCGACTCGCGCGGAGGAGTTGCTCGTCGAGCGATGCCTGGAAGTCGCGGTACCGACGCCCGCGGAAATGGCCGAGATCGAGCCGTCGAGCAGGCTCTACGAGCGGGATGGCGCACTCTACCTGACGATCAGCGCCCTCTACGGAGTCGACGACGGCAAGCCTGCGAGCGCACCAGTCAGCTTCGTTCTCACGGACGATCGGCTGGTGACCGTCCGCTACGTAACTCCAAAGCCCGTCCGCGCTTTTGCCGAAAGCGCCAGGCGCGAACCGGACCTCGCGGCGGACGCCTTGACGGCGCTCGGCGGAATCCTCGATGCCATCGTCGACCGGCTCGCCGACGAGCTGGAGAACGTCGGTGCGGAGATCGAGAAAATCTCGAGCCACATCTTCTCGCCCGCCGTCGATGCCCGCCGGATCCCCGCCGCGAGGCTTACGGCGCTTCTGACGAGGATCGGCCAAACCCAATCACTGCTGGCCAAAATCCGCGAGACCCAGACGAGCACCAACCGCGCCCTGACGTTCCTCAGCGGGACCCGTCGGCTGCGATCGCGGCGAGCGGCGGACTCGCGCGAGCATTTCGCCAGCCTCACCGCGGACACGCTGTCGCTCGGCGACCACAGCGTGTTTCTCGCGAACCATCTCTATTTCCTTCTCGATGCCGCTGTCGGGCTGATCAGCATCGAGCAGAACGCGGCGATGAAATTGTTCTCGTGGGCGGCACTTGTGCTCCTCCCGCCGACTCTGATCGGCGCGATTTACGGCATGAATTTCGATTTCATGCCCGAGCTTCACTGGCGCTACGGCTATGCCTTCTCGCTGGCATTGATGCTCGCGAGCGCAGTGCTGCCGCTCTGGTATCTGAAGAGGCGCGGCTGGCTTTAAGCCTCGATTGGGTCGGCCGCGGCCGCGGCGATCTCTACCGGCTCGGCTTTCCGCCGTGCGAGAGCCGCATAGGCAAGCGCTAGCTGGCCCGCGACCTCGGCCTCCTCGCCCTCGTCTCGCCGGAAAGCGGCCGCCCTGGCCTCGGCTGCGCGCTGGCGAAAATAGTCGCGGTCATGAGTCATTCTCGCGCCCCTCCTTTCCATGGACTTAACCATTCTACTCCTCGGGGGCGCTCGACGGGAGTCATACGGGCTCGACCCGCCGCAGATGAGTATCGACCGAACGCAGGCGTAACGAGTAAAGCAGCTCTCGAGCCCGCCCGGTCGGTCAAGGAGCCGCTGTGAACGAGACGCACGATCCCACTCCGGGCGAGCGGATAGGGGCCGCAACGACTCACGCCAGAAGGAAGCTCGAGCTCGGCCTGGGGCGTCTCGGGCCCGGTCTGATCACCGGCGCTGCGGACGACGACCCCAGCGGAATCGCGACTTACTCGCAGGCAGGGGCCCAGTTCGGCCTCAACATGCTGTGGACGATCGTCCTCACCTATCCGCTAATGGTCGCGGTCCAGGTGATCAGCGGGCGAATCGGCCGGGTCACTGGAAAAGGGCTGGCTGCAAACCTCGTCGAGACCGTCCCGCAGTCGGCGGTGGTGGCGCTCGTCCTGCTGCTGTTCGTCGCCAACACGATCAATATCGGAGCGGACATTGCCGCCATGGGTGCGGCGGCGGAACTGCTCGCGGGTTGGGGAGCGACCGCCTTCACGATCCTCGCTGCCGCTCTGTCGCTCGCGCTCCAGATGTTCGTCCCCTACCACCTCTATGTCCGCTTCCTGAAATGGCTGACCCTGGTCCTCTTCGCCTATGTCGGGATAATCTTCGCGATCCGCATCGACTGGATCGAGGTCGCGACCCGCGTCGTGCTTCCGCAACTGGAGCTGTCGGCCAGCTCGGTAACGATGGTCGTCGCCATCTTCGGGACCACGATCAGCCCTTACCTCTTCTTCTGGCAGACCGCTGAAGAGGTCGAGGACATGGAAATCCACCACAAGCCGGACCTTAAGCACATGCCGCCCGAAGCTGCGCGGATCCAGCTCCGGCGGCTGGGCATCGACACTTTCACCGGAATGGCGATTTCAAACCTGATCGCCTTTTTCATCATGCTGACGACCGCGGTGACTCTCCACCAGTCGGGAATTACCGATATCCAGACCGCTGACCAGGCCGCGCAGGCGCTTCGCCCGGTCGCGGGCCCGTTCGCCTTTGTCCTGTTCAGCCTGGGGATCATCGGCACCGGTTTCCTTGCCGTGCCCGTGCTCGCCGGATCGTGCGGCTATGCAGTTTCCGAAGCCTTCGGTCTGCCCAAGGGGCTGGAGAAAAAGCCGCACCAGGCGAAAGCCTTTTACGGTGTGATCATCGCCGCGACGGTGATCGCGGTGGCCGTCGTCTTTTCCCCGATCAGCCCGATCAAGATGCTGTTCTGGAGCGCGGTCATCAATGGCGTCGTCGCGGTCCCCATCCTCGGAGCGATGATGGTCCTTGCGCACCGCCATCGGCAGATGGGGGCCTATGTCGCCAATCCCTGGCAGCGGATATTCGGCTGGGCCGCGACTGCCGCCATGGCCGCTGCGGTGGTGGCGATGTTCGCGCTCTGAGTGATGCCCGCCTTTGCGGGTGTGACGGCCGGTTGCTAAGGGGCGCTCGCGACACCACCTACCCAACGCCAAGGACAAGTGAATGACTTCGACCGGCCAGGACAGCCTCAAGACCCGCTCAACGCTCAAGGTCGGGTCTAACAGCTACACATATTACTCGCTCGAGAAGGCGGCCGAGTCCCTTGGCGATATCTCGCGGCTCCCCTTCTCGATGAAGGTGCTTCTGGAGAATCTCCTGCGCTTCGAGGATGGTGAGACCGTCACCCGCAAGGATCTCGATTCCATGGCCGAATGGCTGAAGGAGCGCCGGGTCAACCGCGAGATCCAGTACCGGCCGGCGCGGGTGCTGATGCAGGACTTCACCGGAGTCCCGGCGGTCGTCGACCTCGCGGCGATGCGCGACGCGATGACCAGCCTCGGCGGCGACCCGCAAAAGATCAATCCGCTCGTGCCTGTCCACCTGGTGATCGACCACAGCGTCATGGTCGACGAGTTCGGGACGCCGATGGCGTTCGAGCGCAATGTCGAGTTCGAATATGAGCGTAACGGCGAGCGCTACCAGTTCCTCAAATGGGGAAGCCAGTCGTTCGACAATTTCCAGGTGGTCCCGCCGGGCACCGGAATCTGCCACCAGGTGAACCTCGAATATATCGCCCGCTGCGTTTGGACGAGCGAGGGTGAGGATGGCGCGACCTACGCTTATCCGGACACGCTCGTCGGTACCGACAGCCACACGACGATGGTCAACGGGCTCGGAGTTCTAGGCTGGGGTGTTGGCGGCATCGAGGCCGAGGCGGCGATGCTGGGCCAGCCGGTGTCGATGCTGATCCCCGAGGTCGTAGGCTTCCGGCTCGACGGTAAGCTCAACGAAGGGATCACTGCGACGGACCTCGTTCTCACGGTGACCCAGATGCTCCGGCAAAAGGGAGTCGTGGGCCGTTTCGTCGAATTCTACGGGCCCGGCCTCGACCACCTCCCGCTCGCCGACCGGGCGACCATCGCAAACATGGCGCCGGAATATGGAGCGACCTGCGGCTTCTTCCCGATCGACGAGCGCACGCTCGATTACCTCCGGCTTACCGGGCGGGACGAGCAGCAGATCGATTTGGTCCGGGCCTACACGCAGGCACAGGGCCTGTGGCGCGATTCCTCGACGGCGGAGCCGCTGTTCACCGACAGCCTTGAGCTCGACATGGGCTCGATCGAGCCGTCGCTCGCCGGGCCGAAGCGGCCCCAGGACCGGGTCCTGCTCAGCGAACTGGATGAAGCCTTCAACGACGATCTCGAAAAAACCTATCACAAGCGCGACGACCCGCGCGTTCCGGTCGAGGGCAGGAAGCACGACCTCGGCAATGGCGATGTCGTCATCGCAGCGATCACCAGCTGTACGAACACATCCAACCCCTCGGTGATGATCGGGGCGGGACTGACGGCCCGCAAGGCGCGCGCCAAGGGCCTGACGGTGAAGCCGTGGGTCAAGACCAGCCTCGCTCCCGGAAGCCAGGTCGTCAGCGATTATCTCGCGGAAAGCGGCCTCAGCGACGATCTCAACGCGCTTGGCTTCGATCTTGTCGGCTATGGTTGCACCACCTGCATCGGCAATTCCGGCCCGCTTCCTGAACCGATCAGCAAGGCCGTCAACGAGAATGATCTCGTCGCCGTCAGCGTGCTTTCCGGAAACCGCAATTTCGAAGGCCGGGT
>JBDZVP010000056.1:0-13149 GCA_040255765.1 Sphingomonadales bacterium
CGCGAGTGCATCGTCTGTGGTGAAGGCGTGTCGATCCCGATCCGGGTCCGCTTCGACGATCTCGAGCCCGAAAAGCGCCCGGCCTCGTCCGATCCGAGCTTCGCCGCTTTGTGGCGCGAGACCGGCGGCGAGGAAGGAATCATCCAGCGCACGATCAAGCGCTGGCGCGGTCACGGCCGCTGATCCTTACCGAATGAAGCGCGCCGCCGTGAAGCAGCGGTGCATCGCGTCCATGCCCTCGGCCGTGATCGTTACGCGCACTGCGCGCTTGTCGTTCGGATCGGGGGTCAGTTCCACGAATCCGCCCTCCTGAAGTTTGAGGAGCGACCGCAACGCCGTCGTTCGGGGAACGTCCGCACGCCTCGAAATCGAGGCGATTTGAAGCCCCTTGCGAGCAAGATCCGAGCTGAACAAAACCAGAAGGACGCTCCACGCCGCCTCAGTCGGAGCGGACGGCCCGAAACAGCTGTTTGCCGCCCGTCGGAGACGCAGCATGTAATGCGCTGTCTCCCGGTCGCTCGAACTGGATTTTGGAAGGTCACCGCCCCGGGGCTCGGGACTCACCGAAACGCTACTCCCCATGGCCCCCGTCTATTCGAAACCTAACTAAAGTAAAGGTTCTGGGTTACGAATGGAGATTAAGCGGCCTTCTTTCCGATCGCCAAAAGCTGCTTCAGCCGGGCGTTGAAAGCCTGACGCTGCGGACCGCTGATTTCCTGCCTGGTTTGCAGCCGGACGGTCATCGGATCCACGGGCCGCCCGTTGACCTTCACTTCGAAATGAAGGTGCGGACCCGTCGACAGCCCGGACGAGCCGACATAGCCGATGACCTGCCCCTGCCGCACCGGTTCGCCGGCAGAGGCGGTGATGCTGCTCATGTGACCATAGAGGGTAAGGATGCCGCCGCCGTGGGCGATCTGCACCTGGCGGCCATAGCCACCGCCATAGCCTGCCGCGACCACCATTCCGTCCGCGGCCGCGACGATCGGGCTTCCCCAGGCCGCCCCGAAATCGATTCCGGCGTGCATCCGTGAATAATGGAGGATCGGGTGAAAGCGCATTCCGAAGCCGGACGTGATCCGCCCCGCGACCGGGGTCATCAGACCCGCTGAGCGCTCGGCGCCGCTCGCGTCGGTGTCGAACCAGTCCGCCTTTCCGCCGACATTCCATTTGAGCAGCTCGACATCCGGACCGTCGACTCGATGGAGAGCCGCATATTCCAGCGGTTGGCCGGCACTTTTCGATATCACGAGGTCGAACCGGTCATAAGGCGCAACGTCCGAGCCGACGTCGATCCGGGTGGACAGAGCGTGGAGGTAATCGGCCGCGATCTGCGGCGAAACGCCGGCATTGCGAAGCGACCAGTACAGCCCGTCGGTGACCGCGCCCTGCACCCGGACATCGGTTTGATCCGACGCAATGACGGGCTTCGCAGCCGCTTCTGGATCGGTTGGAAACTGGTAATCCTCGTCCGGCTTGGCGTCGGTCCCGCCGCTCAACATCGCGTTCATCTGGAACTGCTGGGCTGGCTCTATCGTCTGTGCCGACGCCGGGAACGGGTCGAAGCCCGGGAAGAAGAGTAGGGCGGCGCCGCATAGCGCTGCAAGTGTGGCGGCGCCCTGGAACCAGCGCCTTCCGACCGGCTCGCTGGAGAGATCGACGACAAGGGTGAAGGGTTCCGGCGAATCCACGATTTCGCCGCCGCCCACTCGCGCGCGAGCTAGAGCGAGCCGAGCCGACGCCTCGGTTGCTGAGAATCCATCGAGCATGTCCCGAACGGAATGCCGAAACACGGTTAAAACCGTCTTAAAATCGGGAACTTGCGCTTTTGCGGCGCGCTGCCACATTGGCATTGAAATGGCGCTCAATCACGCCCCGGTCCGGGCGATCCTCGGCCCAACCAACACCGGCAAGACCTATCTCGCAATCGAGCGGATGTGCGGCCATTCGTCGGGAGTCATCGGCTTCCCGCTGAGGCTCCTGGCGCGCGAGGTCTACGACCGGGTCGTCGCCATCAAAGGGGAGAAGCAGGTTGCGCTCCTGACCGGCGAAGAACGGATCGTCCCGGCCGGCGCGCGCTATTTCCTCTGCACGGCCGAGTCCATGCCGGTCCCTGGCGGTGACGGTCATGACGGCGACTCGTTCCAGCGCGATTTCGCTTTCGCCGCCATCGACGAGGCGCAGCTCGGGATCGATCCCGAGCGCGGCCATGTCTTCACCGACCGGATGCTGCGCGTCCGCGGGCGCGAGGAGACTCTGATCCTCGGTTCCGACACGCTCAAACCGATGATCCGCGAGCTTCTGCCCGATGCCGAGATCGTCAGCCGCCCCCGGTTCTCCACGTTACGCTATTCCGGCAGCGTCAAGCTGTCGCGTCTGCCGCCGCGCTCCGCCGTCGTCGCATTCTCCGCCGAGCAGGTTTACGCGCTCGCCGAGGCGCTTCGACGATTCCGCGGCGGCGCCGCTGTGGTCATGGGCGCGCTTTCGCCGGCAACCCGCAACGCCCAGGTGGCCATGTTCCAGCGCGGCGAGGTCGACTATCTCGTTGCCACGGACGCCATCGGAATGGGGCTCAACATGGATGTCGCCCATGTCGCCTTCGCCGGGCTCGAAAAGTTCGACGGCCGCCGCGACCGCCGCCTGACCGTCTCCGAGATGGCGCAGATCGCGGGCCGCGCGGGGCGCCACCAGCGCGACGGCACCTTCGGAACGCTCGGCCTTGGCGACCACAGCGCCGAGTTCACAGACCATGAAATCGAGGCGATCGAAGAGCATCGCTTCCGCCCGCTCGACTTCCTTTATTGGCGCAACCCCGACCTCGACTTCACCGACGTCACCGCCCTCATCGCCAGCCTCGAGAGACCAAGTGACGACCCGCTGCTGCGTCCCGCTCCGGAATCCATCGACCTCGCTGTGCTCAGGCACATCGCCGAGGATCCGGCGATTGCGGCAAAGCGCGGAGTCGCCGCCCGGCGTTTGTGGGCCGCGTGCGGCCTTCCCGATTTCCGCAAGGTGGGACCGATGCACCATTCGCGCATGGTCCGGCGGGTGTTCAGTTACATCGGTGACGGGGGCCACATCCCGCACGAATGGTTCGCCGCCGAGGTCACGCGCCTCGACAATGTCGGCGGCGACATCGAGGCCCTCGCCGACCGGCTCGCCGGCGTTCGCAGCTGGGCCTACATCGCCCATCGCTCCGACTGGCTGCAGGACCCGGCAAAATGGGCCGAGCGCACGCGTGAAGTGGAATCGCGGCTGTCGGATGCACTCCACTCCGCGCTTACCCAGCGCTTCGTCGACCGCCGGACCTCGGTGCTTGTCCGCGACATCGGCGCTCGCGGAGCAGCCGCTCTCCCGATCACGGTTTCCGACGATGGCGAGGTCAGCGTCGGTCCGGAGCCGATCGGCCACCTCGTGGGCTTCGAGTTCCGTGTCGATCCCGCCGCACGACTCGCTGACAAGCGTCTCCTCCTCGCCGCTGCCGAGCGCCGCCTTGGCGAAGAGCTGGACCGCCGCGCGGACGCCCTGACGGGCGCGGCGGACAGCGAGTTTTCGCTGATGGTCGAAGACGATGGAAGGATCGGAATCGCGTGGGCCGGCAACCTCCTCGCTCGCCTGGCTCCGGGCCGTTCCTTGCTCGAGCCGGCCGTCCGGACAGCCCGGCCGCTCGACCGGCTATCGGCAAACGCCCGCGCCGGGCTTCGCGCACGGCTCGAGCGCTGGGTCGAGGCGCAAATCGATTCCCACCTGCGTCCCTTGAAAAGGCTCACCGAAATCTCGACCGATGCGACGACATCGCCGGGCGTCCGGGCGCTCGGAGCGATGCTTGCCGACGTCGGCGGAGCCACGCCTCGCCGAGCGGTCGTCAGCGCGATCGGGACTCTTGAGCAAAAGGATCGCCAGCTTCTCTACCGGCTGAAGGTCCGGCTTGGCCCGCTCGACGTCTTCCTTCCGCCGCTGCTGAAGCCCGCCGCCCAGCTCTGGCGAGCAGCGCTTCTTGCGGTTCGAGCGGGGCAACCGATGCCGAAGCTGCCGGCGGCGGGAGCGGCAACCCTTTCCGCCAATGCAGACCCTCGAGGAGCCGCCCTTGCCTATCGCCGCGCCGGGCGAAGCTGGATCCGGGTCGACCTCGCCGACCGGCTGGCAAGCCATGCGCATAAGGTCCGCTCCGCCGGCGGCGAAAACCCGGTCGACACCGAACTCGCGACCTCGCTTGGCCTCGACGAGGATTCGCTTTCGAAGCTGATGTCGGATGTCGGTTTCGCGAAGGCCGGCGATGCGTGGCGCTGGCGCGGGCGCCGGGCTGAAAAGCGGGCCCGGCGCGACGCCGGCTCGCATGCCTTTGCCGAACTGGCGAAACTCCGGCGCCAATAGGGGCGAGCTTGAGGGTCGATCGTTTCCTGTTCTTTATCCGCCTTGCGAAGAGCCGCACGCTCGCCCAGGCGCTGATCGAATCCGGATATGTCCGCATCGACGGCAAGCGAGTAACCAAGCCGAGCGATGACGTGCGCGAGGGGAGCATTATCGCCCTCCCGCTCCGTGGCCAGACCCGCGTCCTGAAAGTGCTCGAGCTTCCCTCGCGCCGCGGCCCTGCGCCGGAAGCACGGGCGTGCTACGAAGAATTCGAATGACCAGGCTTCGTCCCGCGCCCGAATGGCAAATCGCCGAATGGCTGAACAGCGATTGCGAGTTGAGCCTCTCAACCTTGCGCGGCCGGACCGTTGCCGCGCTCGCGTTCCAGATGCTTTGCCCCGGCTGCGTGACCCACGCGCTTCCGCAACTCCAGCGGCTCCGCGCCGCTTTTCCGGAGCAGGATCTGGCCGTCGTCGGCCTGCACACCGTCTTCGAGCATCACGAAGCTCAGGGCCGCCGCGATGTCCTCGCGGCTTTCCTTCACGAAAACCGGATCCGGTTTCCGGTGGGCATCGACTCCCCCGGGACCGATGGCGTTCCGCTCACTTTTCGGGCGTATGCAATGCAGGGCACGCCGACACTGCTGCTCATCGATTCCGGCGGTCGGCTGCGGATGCAGAAATTCGGTCACATCGACGATCTTCCGCTCGGCGCGGGAGTCGCAACCCTGATCGCCGAGACCGGAGCGATTGACGATCTGCGCGCTGCGACTTAGCGAGCGGACAAAGGGAGCATCGCCACAATGACCTACGTCGTCACCGACGCCTGTATCCGCTGCAAGTACATGGACTGCGTCGAAGTCTGCCCCGTCGATTGTTTCTACGAAGGCGAGACGATGCTTGTGATCAACCCCAACGAGTGCATCGATTGCGGCGTGTGCGAGCCCGAATGCCCCGCCGAGGCGATCCTTCCCGATACCGAGAGTGGGCTCGAGCAATGGCTCGAGCTGAATTCGAAGTTCTCCGCCGAGTGGCCCAACGTCACTCGCAAGCGGGAAGTCTATGCCGACGCCGACGAGCACAAGGGCGAAGAGGGCAAGTACGAGAAATACTTCACGCCCGAGCCAGGCGAGGGCGATTAATTCGAAACCGCCCGTCCGCCTGTCCGGCGGTTAGTTTCCGATCGTGAAGCTGTAACTCAGGCCTACCCCCGCCGACACCTGGTCCCGGGAGCCAAAACTCGACCGGATAATCGGCGAATCCGCGGCGTCGCCAACGAGCCGCTCGTAGCGAGCATAACCGAACATCCCCCAGGTTGGGGTGAACTGGTAGGAGAGCCCGCTGGCGACTGCCAGACCATGGATTCCACCGCCCGGCCGATATGCCGGGAGCCCTGTTGTAAGCGATTCGGCAGGAGTCACCCCGAAATAGGCGCGCTGATAACGCCCGTCGGAGAAAAGAAGCCGAGGCCCGATCGAGAAGACGTACTTATCGCCGTTTCGCCAGACGTAATCGGCACCGACATTGCCCACGACTCCGTCGTGGCCGCCCAATCCCTTCAGCAGCTCCGCATGGAGGTAGAAAGACCTGCTGAGTTCGATGTTCGCGTAACCGCCAGCCTCGATCGTCGTCTTCACACGGCGCAGCGCGAGGCCGTCAACGTCCGAACGCTTGCGGCCGGGGGCGAGGTTGAGGGCGGGACCGAACTGGAACGCGCCCGTGTCGACAACCGGGAATCCGAAACTGTAGTCGGGCGCCTCGAACTTGAACTCGTTCGTGCCCTTGGCCGTGTCGATGTCGAACAACGGTGCGATTTCAAAGCTGTCCGAGCCGACGAAATCCGGTTGTACCTGGACTCCGAGCCCCACTCGAACACGAGTCGGATCGCCGTTTGCATGAGCAGCGCTCAGCGCCGGCATGACTGCCGCCGCAGCAATCAGGAAATACCTCATATGTGGTGCCTTCCCGTCCCCCTGTTGGTGCGCCTGCGTACCGGATTTCCGCGCAAAAGCGTAGCTTCAGAATCAACTCAGCGCCGGCTGAGGAGCTTCTCGACGATGAAGTCCGCGGCCTGGTCGGCGGTCATGGCGGTGGTGTCGATCCGGATCTCCGGATTCTCGGGCGGCTCATAGGGACTGTCGATCCCGGTGAAATTCTTGAGCTCGCCGGCGCGCGCCTTGGCGTAAAGGCCCTTCACGTCGCGCTTCTCGGCGTCTTCGAGCGGGGTGTCGACGAATACCTCGATGAACTCGCCTTCGGGAAGCATCCTCCGGACCATGCGCCGCTCGGCGCGGAACGGCGAAATGAACGCTGTGAGGACGATCAGGCCGGCATCCGCCATCAGCTTGGCGACTTCGCCGACGCGCCGGATATTCTCGATTCTGTCCGCTTCGGTGAAGCCGAGGTCGCGGTTAAGCCCGTGGCGGACGTTGTCGCCGTCGAGCAAATACGTATGCCGCCCGCGCGCGGCGAGCTTCTTCTCGACAAGATTGGCGATGGTGGACTTGCCGGCCCCGGACAGGCCGGTGAACCACAGCACCGCCGGCTTCTGCCCCTTCAGCGCCGAATGGGTCTCGCGCCCGACTTCCAGATGCTGGCGATGAATGTTGAGCGCCCGCCGGAGCGCGAAGTGGAGCATTCCCGCGGCGACGGTGGCGTTGGTGACCTTGTCGATCAGAATGAACCCGCCGAGCACCCGGTTGGGGCTCGTCCCCGCGCCGTCGTAGGGCTCGAACACGATCTCCCGGTCCGTGGCGACTTCCGCAACTCCGATCGCGTTGAGCCCGAGTGTTTTCGCCGCAAGCCGGTCGAGCGTGTTGACATTCACCTCGTACTTCGGCTCCTGGATCGTCGCGGTCGCGGTCTGGGTCCCGATCTTCATCCAATAGCCGCGGCCGGGCAGAAGCTCGTCCTCGCCCATCCAGACAATCGTCGCTTCGAACTGGTCGGCCGCTTCGGGAGCATCCGCGGCCGCTGCGATCACGTCGCCCCGCGAACAATCCACTTCGTCCTCGAGAGTCACGGTGATCGACTGGCCCGCGACCGCTTCGTCAAGATCGCCGGCGGAGGTAACGACCCGCGCGATCCTGGTTGTCCTGCCGGACGGAAGGATTCGGACCTCGGTGCCCGGGCCGAGCCGGCCGGACGCGATCTGCCCGGTGAAGCCACGGAAGGCGTGGTTCGGCCGGTTGACCCACTGCACCGGCATCCGAAGCGGTTTGTCCGCATCGGCCTCGGAGTCGATCTCGACAGTGTCGAGATAGTCGAGGAGGGTCGGTCCCTCGTACCACGGCGTTTTCTCGCTCCGTGCCGCCATATTGTCGCCGGCGAGGCCTGAGACCGGGATTGCCTGCCATTCGGCAATCCCGATTTGCTCGGCAAAATCGCGATATTCGGCGCAGATCGAATCGAAAACGTCCTGATCATAGTCGATCAGGTCCATCTTCGTGACGGCAAGCACGAAGCGGCGGATTCCGACGAGGTTCGCGAGATAGGAATGCCGCCGCGTCTGGGTGAGCACGCCCTTGCGCGCATCGATCAGCAGGACCGCGACATCCGCCGTCGATGCGCCGGTGATCATGTTCCGGGTGTATTGCTCGTGTCCGGGCGTGTCGGCGACGATGAACTTGCGCTTGTCGCTTGCGAAGAAGCGATAGGCGACATCGATTGTGATGCCCTGCTCGCGCTCGGCGGACAGCCCGTCGACGAGAAGCGCGAAATCGAGCTTTCCGCCCGCCTTGCCCTCGCTCTTGCTCTCGGATTCCAGGGTAGCGAGCTGGTCGTCGAACACCTGGTGGCAGTCGTAAAGCAACCGCCCGATGAGGGTCGATTTTCCGTCATCGACGCTCCCGCAAGTGATGAAGCGAAGCATCTCCTTGGCCTCGTGGCGAGCAAGCCATTCGGAGACGTTGCTTGCGATCAACTCGCGATCATGGTCGAGCGGGAGGGTCATCAGAAATAGCCCTCCTGCTTTTTCTTCTCCATGCTCCCCGACCCAGCGTCCTTGTCGATCGCCCGGCCCTGGCGCTCGGACGTGGTCGTAAGCAACATCTCCGCGACGACTTCCTCGACCGTCGCGGCTTCGCTCTCGACAGCGCCGGTGAGGGGATAACAGCCCAAGGTCCGGAACCGGATTGTCCGCGGCGTGGGCACCTCGCCGTTTAGGGGGAAACGGTCATCATCGACCATGAGGATCAGGCCGTCTCGCTCGACCGTGGGCCGCTCGGCCGCGAAATAGAGCGGCACGATCTCGATCTTCTCGCGGAGGATATATTGCCAGATGTCGAGTTCGGTCCAGTTGGACAGCGGGAACACGCGGACGCTCTCGCCCTTCTTTTTCTTCACATTGTAGAGCGACCATAGCTCCGGCCGCTGCCGCTTTGGGTCCCAGCGATGACTGGAGCTCCGGAAGCTGAAGATCCGCTCTTTCGCCCGGCTCTTTTCCTCGTCCCTTCTCGCGCCGCCGAACGCGGCATCGAATCCATATTTGTCGAGCGCCTGCTTTAGACCTTCCGTCTTCCACATGTCGGTATGGATTGGTCCGTGATCGAACGGGTTGATCCCCTGCCGCTCGGCATCCGGATTCCTGTGGACGATCAGCTCAATACCGGGCTCGGCAGCGACCTTGTCGCGAAGCTCGTACATCGCCTTGAATTTCCAGGTCGTGTCGACGTGGAGCAGCGGAAACGGAAGCGGCGCGGGATAGAAAGCCTTCCTGGCAAGGTGAAGCATCACCGCCGAATCCTTGCCGATCGAATAGAGCATGACCGGCCGCTCCGCCTCGGCGACGGTTTCACGGAGAATGTGAATGCTTTCGGCCTCGAGCCGGTCAAGATGCGTTAGGCCGTGCATGAACTCGCGCGCCACCTATGCCCCAAAGCAGCCATCAAACAATAGCCGTATGCGGAGAAGAGAGCCGACCATTTGCCTACTCTCGACAGCCCGGCCCGGGTAGCAATTTCCTTTTTGCCTTGTCAGCGAAACGAGAGGGACTAAAAGGCCGGCTTCCCGGCAGGCTCGGTGCTGCATCCGTCTCAGTTGTGCTGATTTCGTCCAGGCGGCGTCGGCGTCAGCTGCGGCTTGTCCTCTAATATCGCGTGGTATTTTCGTGCAAAACGACAAGAAAATCGCCGTAGTAGGTCTTGGTTATGTGGGGCTGCCGCTGGCGGTCGCACTCAGTTCAAAATACGATGTAACGGGGTTCGACATCAGCGCCGATCGCGTCGAAGCGTTGAAGCGCGGCGTCGATTCGACCCGCGAGGTCTCGCCGGAGCGCCTCCAGTCGGCGAGGCTGACGCTTACAAGCGATCCGTCCGGAATGGCTGATGCCAACATCTTCATCGTCACCGTGCCCACGCCCATCGACGATGCCAATCGCCCCGATTTCACGGCGCTGCGAAGCGCTTGCGCTCTCGTCGGCCCCAATCTTTCGACGGGCGACATCGTGGTCTTCGAGAGCACTGTCTACCCTGGAGTTACCGAGGAAATCTGCGGCCCGGAGTTGGAGCTTCACTCCGGGCTGAAGGCCGGCTCCGACTTCAAGCTCGGTTACAGCCCCGAGCGGATCAATCCCGGCGACAAGGAGCGGCCGATCGAGAAGATCATGAAGGTTGTCGCGGGCAGCGATGCCGAGACCCTGGAAACGCTCGCAAACCTCTATGGGTCGATCATCGAAGCCGGAATCCACCGGGCCAGCTCGATCAAGGTGGCGGAAGCCGCGAAGGTCATCGAGAACACGCAGCGCGACGTGAACATCGCCCTGATGAACGAGATTTCCAAAATCTGCGACCTTGTCGGAATTCGCACCAGCGAAGTGCTCGAGGCAGCCGGGACGAAATGGAACTTCCTCAAATTTCATCCCGGGTTGGTCGGGGGACACTGTATCGGCGTCGATCCCTACTACCTCACCGCCAAGGCGGAGCAGCTCGGATATCATCCTCAGGTCATCCTGTCGGGGCGCAGAATCAACGACGGAATGGGCGCCTATGTCGCGCAGCGGGTGGTGAAGCTGCTGGCCCGGCGGGACCAGCCGGTTCGCTCCGCGAGGGTTGGAATCCTCGGCTTCACGTTCAAGGAAAACGTCCCGGACATCCGCAACTCGAAGATCGTCCAAATCTATAAAGAGCTTGAGGCGTTCGGGATCGATGCGATGGTCCACGATCCGGTCGCCGATCCCGAAACCGTCCGGCGCGCCTACGGCGTGGAGATGCATGGGCTGGACGATCTGACGGACCTGTCCGCGCTCATCGTCGCCGTTTCGCATTCGGAGTTCGCGCATCTCGGCGAGGAGAAGTTGGGCGAAATGCTCGCCCCGGACGGGATCATCGTCGACGTGCGGTCCATGCTGGATCCGGCTTCGCTTCGCCAGGATTTGTGCTACTGGAGCCTCTAACCACATTGAAATTCGAGCGAAAATGGAGCGATCGGGCAACCAGCTTCGCTCGGCGCGATGCATGTGCAACAGCAGGAGAGTGGGAGGCGTGCAAAACCAGCTAGAGGTCAACGAGGAAACGGAAACGAAAATCAACAATGTCTACGCTGGACTTTATGAGCAGTCCGTTGCCGGGTCCGCGGGAGACAAATTCCAGCGAATGTCGGACCGGTATCGCAACGGCCATTGGAAGAAGACCGTGCGCAAGCTTGGTTTGTTCTCCAAACCGCTAAACGGTGGAACTTTCGTCGATTTCGGATGCAAATTCGGCCACCTGACGCCGCTGCTGATGGAATCCGGCGTAGCGCACGTCATTAGCGTGGACGTTGACGAAGAATATTTGTCCGACGGGGACAAATTCATCGGCAAGCTTTTCGGTAGCCGATACGTGAAATCGGATGATTGCTATCTCGACATTCCGTCAAACAGCGTCGACTTCATTTTGGCTAACGAGGTGATCAGCCACATCAATCCCAGCCTGCTCGACATCTTCTACAGCGAGTGCGCGCGTATCCTGAAGGTCGGCGGCGAACTCGTCATCTCCGACGGCAACAACTTTTCGCACTACCCGACGCGGTGCGATCTAATCGACTGGTACTGCGCATGGGATCACGGCACCTCGAAGGAATTCGCGAACAACTACGAGAAGCAGCGGTTCGCCATGCTTCGACGGGCGCTGAAAGCGCGGCGCCTTCCCGAGGAAAAGCTCCAATATTATGCCCGCAACACGTCGGGACTGTTCGGTGATCGGCTGATCGAAACGGTCCGCCGCGCAGAAGACGAAGGCATTTTCACCGAACGGCCGCACCGGCCCGGAGTGCCGCCGATCCACCCTGTCTACGGCGTTGCGATGGAACGCGCCTTTTACCCGCTGCAGGTTGAAATGTCGTTGCGGACCTATGGTCTCGGAACCGAGCAGATGATCGGCATCGGCAGCCCGCGACTGATTCGAAGCGAGGAAGAGCGGGGCAAGACCAAGAATTTCGTGATTCGCGCCACCAAGCTTCCCGAGAACCGCGAAGCGTTGAAAGAGTTTGCCCGCCAGGACACGCCTCAGTGGGACTGATGGCGCTCGGCAACACGGTGACAGGCTGACCGAGACTGGAAGTTTGAGAGTGAATGAAGAGTGACTGAATTGCGTATTGCACCGATTGGAACTTGCCGCATCCATACACCGCTGAGACGCGGCGCCTCCCGCTACCCGATCGAACTTGAGCTCGGGCGCAACTACGGGTTCGTCCACAGCGCATCCGAAGCGCTGCAGCAGATCCGGTTCGTGAGAGGCGAGCTGAAAATCGATCCCGCGGTCATGCCGCTCGTCGCTCGCGAAAGGGACCTGTCGAAATATGACGGGGTGGCCAGCAATCCCGTGGATCTGCATGTGGTCGAGGTCAGTTCCGCGAAGAAGCTGTCGAGCGGCGACTATGCGGTGCAGAGGAACTACGTCTATCGCCATTTCGCGGACTTCTTTGCCAGCAACGAGCGTTCGCGCATCTTCTGGAGCCTGGTCCGGAAAGGTCATCGGGGCGATCTCGTCGAGTTCCTTGGCGGTCAGCGAATGTTCCGGCTCCTGTCGCACGCCGACCGCGATCTGTTGCTCAGCCTCAAGTTCGAGCAGCAGTCGTTCAAGGAAATCAAGGCGGACATGGAGAAAATTGTCGAGGAGCTCGGCCCCGACAAGCTCATATTCGTCACTCACGTCAACGCGAGCACGGCAGACGGCGCCATTGTCGCTGGCCGGGACAGATTGATCCGTTGGGTAAAGCTTGCGGGCGACCAGCTTGGCGTGAAAGTGTTCGACCCAACGCCGGCGATGAAAGAGGTCGGCCAGGAAATGGCGATGACCAACGGAGGATTGGATCTCGCCCACTACACGCCCGTGTTTTCCGATCGAATTTACGAAGAATTGCACAAATTCCACATCGGCAGCCTGCTGGGCTCGGCGCTCGTAAGTGGATCGGAGGACAGCGTCGAAAGGCAGATCCAGGCCACCGCTCTTCACCTCGAAGCGATGTTGGAGGTCGGCGATTTCGTCGAGACCGCGAAAGAGATTAACGCCGCCCTCCGCCGCTGGCCCGATGCGCCCGAGCTGCTCGAGCTCCGGGGTGTCGTGCGGTCCCGGACCGGCGACTATGCAGGCGCCGTCGAAGACCTCAGCCATCGGCCGGACGAGGTACTTTCGCAGCCGATGCGATTCGCCCTCCTCGAATCCCTCGGCAACGTCGGCGATTCAGAAAGAGTGCTGGCGATCGCTGCAAACTTGTTCAGCGATGAGTATCAGGATGCCGACGCCTACCGGATAGCAAGCGAAGCCGCCGAGCGGCTCGGCGATACACGGAGCGCGGTCGAATATGCCAAGCAGGCATT
>JBDZVP010000147.1:0-2404 GCA_040255765.1 Sphingomonadales bacterium
CGGCGCCATCGGCTGCTCCGGCGACCAAGGCGGCGGCCTCAGGTCCGGCAGCCTCTCTTCCCGCTGACTTCCCGGCGCTCATCGAGGCGCTCGAGGCCAGCGGCAAGCACCAGCTCGCGATCCAGCTCCACGACCAGGTGGGGCTGGTCCGCTACGCCCCGCCCGAACTCACGTTGAAGCCGCTCAGGCCCCTCGGCTCTGACTGGCCGCGCGAGCTTTCCGCGACCCTCAAAGGGATCACCGGCGGCACCTGGACCGTTTCAATCGCCGACGAGGAAGCTCAGCCGTCGCTGCTGGAGCAGGAGAAAATGGCGGAGGAGCAGGTCCGGGCCGAGGTTTTGCAGGATCCGGCGGTAGCCGCCGCCATGGACGCCTTTCCCGATGCCGAGCTCGAATCCTATTCTTTGAACAAAGGTGCCTGACCGATGCCAGAAATGCCCAATCTCGACGAAATCATGAAGATGGCCCAGAGCGTGCAGGCCGAGATGGAAAAGGCCCAGGAGAATCTCGACAAGATCGAGGTCGAGGGCGTTGCCGGCGGCGGCCTGGTAAAGGTCCGGGCGACTGCCAAGGGGCAGGTCAACGCGGTCGAAATCGACGAGAGCCTGCTCCAGCCGAGCGAGAAGGCGATGCTCGAGGATCTTATCGCAGCCGCGATCAACGACGCCCGAGCGAAGGCGGATGCGGCCGCTGCGCCGGAGCTTCAAAAAATGACCAGCGGAATGCCACTCCCGCCGGGGTTCAAGCTCCCCTTCTAGGCGCTTGTTTATCGCCTCTTTTCGGGCATGATGCCGCCATCCAGCCGGGGACGGTGCGATGGTGTTGGGGGCAATGCAGGACTGGCCGCTGCGCGTGATGCGCCTGGTCGACCATGCCGAGCGCGAGCATGGCGATGGAGAGATCGTGTCCGCCTGGGCCGACGGAACCGTCACGCGCACCAACTGGCGACAGGTTGCGCACGAAGCTCGTCAAATGGCGCAGGCACTCGAGCGGCTCGAACTCCGTCCCGGCGACCGGGTCGCGACCCTGGCGATGAACCACAGCCGCCACCTGACCGCCTGGTACGGGGCCTGCGGGATGGGCGGCGTGCTGCACACGATCAATCCGCGCCTGTTCGACGACCAGCTCGACTATATCGCCAACCACGCCGAAGATCGGGTGCTCCTCTATGACCGGGTCTTCCAATCGATCGTCGACCGGATGAAGCCGCGCTGGCGGACGATCGAGCATTATTTCTGCTTCGATCCGGTCGATGGAGAAGATGGCTTCCCCGAATGGATTGCCTCCGAGTCCGGCGATTACGGCTGGGTGGAAGGGGATGAGCGCGAGCCCTGCGGCCTTTGCTACACCTCAGGCACAACGGGGAACCCAAAGGGCGTGCTCTACGAGCATCGATCGACGGTGCTGCATACGATGGCGTCGATGACGCCCGACGTGTTCGACTTGTCGCGCCGATCGGTCGTTCTTCCCATTGTCCCGATGTTCCATGCCAACGCCTGGGGGATTCCCTGGTCCGCACCGGCGAGCGGAGCCAAGCTCGTCCTTTCCGCCGACTACCGGCCGGAGCGGATGTGCAAGCTGTTTCGCGATGAAGGAGTCACGCACTCGGCGGGAGTCCCGACCGTTTGGCTGACCATGATCGAATATGTCGAACGCACCGGCGAAACGCTGGGCGATCTGAAGCAGGTGACCATCGGCGGTTCTGCTGCGCCGCGAGCGATGATCGACTGGTTCCGCAAACGCGGCATCGACATCGGCCACGCCTGGGGAATGACCGAGACGTCACCGATCGGCACGTGCCGCTCGAAGCCGGCCGACTGGGATTCGCGCTCGGACGGAGAGCAGCTCGACCTGATTGCCAAGCAGGGGAAGGCCCCGTTCGGCGTCGAGCTCCGGGTCGTCGATGACGACTGCGACGAGCTCCCGCGGGACGGAGTCTCGTCGGGACGGCTGCAATGCCGTGGGCCTTGGGTCGTCAAGCGCTATTTCAAGGACGAAGCCGACTGTCTGGATTCCGAAGGCTGGTTCGACACCGGCGACGTTGCGGTGATGCATCCCGATGGGACCATGCAGATCACGGATCGTGCCAAGGACGTTATCAAGTCCGGCGGCGAGTGGATCAGTTCGATCGACCTCGAAAATGCGGCGGTCGGCTGTCCCGGCGTGGCCGAGGCCGCGGCAATCTCGATTCCCCACCCGAAATGGGACGAGCGGCCGCTCTTGCTGATTGTCCGCGGCGAGGGCAGCAGCGTCACCGAGCAGCAGATCCGCGACCATCTCGCCGGCGCGGTGTCCAAGTGGTGGCAGCCCGATGCGATCGAGTTCGTCGACGAGCTTCCTCACAGCGCCACCGGCAAGCTTTCGAAAAAGACGCTTCGCGACCGGTATCGCGACTATCGTTTCG
>JBDZVP010000148.1:0-2403 GCA_040255765.1 Sphingomonadales bacterium
TGCCACTCTTCACCGCTCCCCGAAGGTCACAAAGTAGAAGAAGTAGAAGGACCCCGGATTCGACTGGGGGGGCCAGTCGACGGAGCGGGTCCTCCCCCCTTTTTATTCATTCGCTCATTCACCCGCGTCACTGCGAACTTTGGGAACATTCGCGCGGAGCCATGCCGGGGGCATGGGGAGCACGAATGTCGCGCGCAGCCATGCCGGGGGAGTGGCCGTTCGGCCATGCTGGGGGCATGGCCGCATGCGGCCACTCGAGCACGAATGTCGCGCGCAGCGAGCCGCCTTAAGTTCACACCAAAAGCCGCCAAACCGTGTGACTTTAGGGACTTTACGAGCGACCGGGCGCAAGCGCGGCCTTCGCAGAAGGCAAGCTTGTGACGGCCCCTTCCCTCTGGCCGCCCTTGCCTTTTGCACCCTGTTTCGCCATAGGGCGCCCCGGCGCTGCGGCTCGTCCCGGCGCCGCTTTGCTTTTGAACGACAGCCGGAGGGGCTTGCCACTGGGGCAAGTCAGCGATCGGCCAACATAGGTGCATTGAACATGCCGCTCTACGAGCATGTTTTCCTTGCGCGTCAGGACCTGGCCCAGGCCCAGGTGGATGCGCTCGCTGAAAACGCTACCAAGATCCTCACCGACAATGGCGGAAAGGTCGTCAAGACCGAGACCTGGGGCCTCAAGTCCCTGGCCTACAAGATCGCCAAGAACCGCAAGGCGCATTTCGTGATGCTCGACGTCGACGCCCCGGCGCCGGCGATCGCCGAGCTCGAGCGCCAGACCAACATCAACGAAGACGTGATCCGCTTCATGACCATCCGCGTCGACGAGCTCGAAAAGGGCCCGTCCGCGATGATGAAGCGCGACCGTTCGGGCCGCGACGACCGCGGCAGCCGGAGCGACCGCGGCGACCGCGGCGACCGGCCCACCCGCACTCGCGAAGAGGAGGCTGAATAATGGCCCGCGCATTCTTCCGCCGCCGCAAGAGCTGCCCTTTCTCCGGAAAGGACGCTCCCCGCATCGATTACAAGGACGTCCGCCTGCTCCAGGGTTTCATCTCGGAGCGCGGCAAGATCGTCCCGTCGCGGATTACCGCGGTGTCCTCGAAGAAGCAGCGCGAGCTGGCCAAGGCGATCAAGCGCGCCCGCCACATCGGCCTTCTTCCCTACCTCGTGAAATAAGGAGCAAGGGACCATGGAAGTCATCCTGCTCGAACGGGTCGAGAAGCTTGGTGCAATCGGCGACGTCGTCCATGTGAAGAACGGCTTTGCCCGCAACTATCTCCTTCCCAACAAGAAGGCGCTCCGCGCCAACGAAGCCAACCGCAAGCTGTTCGAGGCCAACCGCGCCCGGATCGAGGCGGAGAATGCCGAGAAGCGTTCCGCCGCCGAGAAGGACGCGGCGAACGTCGAGGGCAAGACCGTCCAGCTGATCCGCCAGGCGTCCAACGTCGGGCATTTGTTCGGCTCGGTCTCCGCCCGCGATATCGTCGAGGCGCTTGCCGCCGAGGGCGCGACGGTCTCCAAGAGCCAGGTGATCCTCGACCGCCCGATCAAGAATATCGGCATGTACGACGTCCGCGTCGCGCTCCACCCGGAAGTGTCGGTGACGGTGCACGTCAACGTCGCCCGCTCGCCGGAGGAAGCCGAGCTTCAGGCGCAGGGCATCGACGTCATCAAGGCGATGTTCGAGGAGCAGGCCGCTCCGATCGCCGCCGAGGCGCTCGCTCCGGAGGCCGAGGAAACCGAAGCCGAGGCTGAGGAAGCGTCAGCTGAGGAAGCGCCTGCTGAAGCCGAAGGGGAAGCTCCCGCGGCCGAAGAGGCTGAACAGCCCGAAGCCGGGGCCGAATAACCGGAACGTCCGCCATGCCCTGACGGTTCTCCTACTAAAGGAGACCAGGCATGGCGGACGATTCCAACGACACCCAGTCCAAGATCAACGAAGAGGACCGCGACCTTCAGGCGAAGGAGCGGCAGCTCGATCCCTCCTCGCGGGACCGCGACGGCTTCGCTGACGCCGGCAGCGGCGATCCCGGCGACACCGGCGCCGAGGGCGAGTTCGCCCACCAGGGCGATGCGATTGTCGGCGGAGCGATGGGCGGCGGCCCGGATGGCACCGGCAACACCGGCGCCGAGCTCCCCGGCGGAGCCCAGAGCGAATTCGCCCGCACCAGCGGCGGTCAGACCGAAGGCGTCACCGCCGCGCCGAGCTTCGGCAATCCCGAGACTGGAGCCGGCGGAGCCCAGCCCGGCGCGATCGGCGCCGCCGGCGAGGATAATGAGTATGGAGCGCAGCAACCCCGCTCCGCCGAGGAGGAGACGTCAGAGACCGAGGAACGGGCCTCCTAGGCCGGTTCTTTCGCCAGGAAGCCCGCCTCGCGCTCGATCCAGGACGCAAGGCTCGGCCGC
>JBDZVP010000057.1:0-6039 GCA_040255765.1 Sphingomonadales bacterium
AGCGCCAGCCGTGCGACGATCTGGTCGGCCACGGCGTCGGCCAGCCACTCGGCAGCACTCTGCTCGGCGGCCACCGTCGCATATTCCGAACTGACGACGTCGACACCCGCATCCGAACCGGCAGTCGCGTCGAGCACAACTTGTCCGTTGCCTGCTGAAACCAGCCGATAGCGAGCGCGCAGAGTCCGCCGTTCACGTGTCACGGCGCGATCGCCGCGGATCCCGAGGCCGATGATTTCGTCGTCCAGAGTGACCTCCAGCCGATAAGCCGCTGGCGCCTGGCCGTCCTCGCCGAGCCGTTCCTTGAGCTTGTTGTAGAGGAGCCAGCCATTGCGCCCCGGGATCGGTTCGACCGAGACTTGCCGGAGAGTGGCAGCGACCTCGCCGGAGGTACCGCCCGCGTACAGCGGATGAAGCGCGCAGGAAGGAAGCAGGAGCGCGGCGGCGGCAAGGGCGATTCGTCGCATCACGCGACGATATTCACCAGCCGGTCGGGAACGACAATGACTTTGCGCGGCGGCTCCCCGCCGAGCTGGCGCTGGACCTTCTCGGAAGCGAGCGCGAGCGACTCCGCTTCGGTACGATCGAGCCCGCGCGGCACGGTGAGCGTGTCGCGGAGCTTTCCGTTCACCTGGACCGCGAGCGTGACCTGGTCCTCGACCAGCAGCGCCGGGTCGAACTTCGGCCACTCCGCATTCGCGACCAGTCCGTCCTGCCCGAGCGCGGCCCACGATTCCTCCGCAAGATGCGGAGCCATGGGAGCAGCGAGCCTGACCAGGACGCGGACCGCCTCGGCACGGCTCGCCGACAGCGGCGCCTTCTCGATTGCGCTGACCAGCTCATAAAGCTGGGCGACGGCCTTGTTGAACTGCAACGCGTCGATGGCTTCGCCAACGGCGGCGATCGTTCGGTGAAGTTTGCGAGTCAGAGCTGGGTCGGCGCCTTCGCCCTCGGCACTCGCCGTCGTGGCGAGCTTCCAGACGCGCTGAACAAAGCGGGCCGCGCCCTCGATCCCGCCAATCGACCATTCCAGGTCGCGCTCGGGCGGGCTGTCGGAGAGCATGAACCAGCGCACCGCATCGGCGCCGTATTTGGCGACGATCGGCTCGGGATCGACGGTATTGCGCTTCGACTTCGACATCTTCTCGACCCGGCCCCGCGTGACCGAAGCCCCCGCGGCGTCGATCAACTGCCCGCTGTCGTCCTTGCGCACCTCGTCCGGCGAGAGCCACCGGCCGTCGATCCCGCGATAGGTCTCGTGGGTGACCATTCCCTGGGTGAAGAGCCCCTTGAACGGCTCGTCGATGTCGAGACGGCCGATGTGCTTGAGCGCCCTGGTCCAGAAGCGGGCGTAGAGGAGGTGAAGAATCGCATGCTCCACCCCGCCGATATATTGGTCCACCGGCAGCCAGGATTCCGCGTCCGCCTTGTCGAAAGGCTTGTCCATCGGCTGGCTCGCGAAACGGACGAAGTACCAGCTCGAATCCACGAACGTGTCGAACGTGTCGGTTTCCCGGCGCGCATCGCCGCCGCATTTCGGGCAAGTGGCGTGCTTCCACGATTCGTTGCGGTCGAGCGGGTTGCCGGGGATATCGAAGCTGACGTTTTCGGGCAGAAGCACCGGCAGCTGCTCGCGGGGGACCGGGACCGGCCCGCAGCCCGAGCAGTGAATCATCGGGATCGGAGTTCCCCAGTAACGCTGGCGGGAAACGCCCCAGTCGCGAAGCCGGTACGCGGTCTCGCGCTTGCCCCAGCCGCCCTCCTCGGCCCGGCGGATAACGGCGTCCTGCGCTTCCTCGACCGATAGCCCATCGAGGAAACCGGAGTTGACGATCACGCCCTCGCCATGCTCGGCTTCGTCGCCGATCGGCGTGTCCTTGTCCTGGTCAGGCCTGGCGACGACGCGCCGGATCGGAAGATCGTATTCGCGGGCGAACTCGAAGTCGCGCTGGTCGTGCGCCGGCACTCCGAAGATCGCGCCGGTGCCATATTCCATCAAAACGAAGTTCGCGATCCAGACCGGCAGGCGCCATTCCGGATCGAGCGGGTGGATGGCTTCGAGATCAGTGGCAAAGCCGCGCTTCTGCTGGCTTTCGATCGCTTCCTCGCTGGTGCCCACGGACTTGCAGTCGGCGATAAAGCGGGCGGCGTCCGGGTTCTGGCTGGCAATCGCTTCGGCGAACGGATGATCGGGCGAGACGGCGACGAAGCTCGCGCCGAAAATGGTGTCGGGGCGGGTCGTGAACACCTCCACTTCGGGCGAACAAGCGAGTGCTGCCTTGACCCAGGGATAATCGCACTCGGCGCCCTCGCCGACCAGCTTGAACCGGAACCTCAGCCCGTCCGACCGGCCGATCCAGTTCTCCTGCATCAGCTTCACCTTGTCGGGCCAGGCGTCGAGCGTCTTCAGCCCGTCCACCAGCTCATCGGCGAAATCGGTGATCTTCAGGAACCATTGCGACAGCTTGCGCCGCTCGACGGGAGCGCCGGAGCGCCAGCCCTTGCCGTCGATCACCTGTTCGTTGGCGAGCACCGTATGATCGACCGGGTCCCAATTGACCTCGCTTTCCTTGCGGTAAACCAGCCCGGCTTCATAGAGGTCGAGAAACAGTGCCTGTTCGTGCCCGTAATATTCGGGATCGCAGGTCGCGACTTCGCGGCTCCAGTCGAGCGCGAAGCCGAGCCTTTTCAATTGGTCGCGCATCGCCGCGATATTCGACCGGGTCCAGCCATCGGGATGGACTCCGCGCTCCATCGCCGCGTTTTCCGCAGGCATTCCGAACGCGTCCCAGCCCATCGGATGAAGCACTTCGAAGCCCTGCATCCGGCGATAGCGGGCGAGCACGTCGCCCATGGTATAGTTGCGCACGTGTCCCATGTGGATGCGCCCCGATGGATAGGGGAACATCTCGAGCACGTACGTCTTGGGCTTGCCGCTGTCGGTGTCGGCAATGAAGCAGCGCTCGTCCTCCCAGCGCTTTTGCCAGCGGACGTCCGCTACGGCCGGATCGAAACGGCCGGTCATATCAACCCTCAATTCTTAACCAGGTACGGTGGAACGGCGAATGTCGCGAGCGCGAGTAAGGATCACATCCTCGAGCTTCTGGACGGTCGCGGCGGTGACTGGCGCCCCCACCCAGCTGCCGTTTTGAAGCACCTCGCGCGAAGCGGCCACCCGAAGGGCATCGGCGCGCAGGTCCTGCCCGAGAATGGTGACCGTCAGCTTCACCCGCTCTCCCGGCGCCTTTGGGTTGGCGTACCAATCCGTGATGATCACGCCGCTGTTCGCGTCGGCCTGCAGCAGCGGGGCGAAGGAAACGGTGTCGAGCGCCGCCTGCCACAGATAGCCGTTGACCCCGATCGTCGTCAGTCTCGCCGGTGCGAGCTGGGTCGGCAGGTTGCGATTGCGGGCGCAACCCGAAACCGCGAGAGCGGCAACGGCCAAAGCGGCGGCAGTAAGTTTGAGGCGCGACATCGGTGATCCTCGACAAAAGTGCTGGTGCGGGGGCGTTATAGATGCTGGCGGCAAGGCCGCAAGCGGGGCGGTCCGTGGCGCCATTGTTGTGAATCCGCAACAGACTCCGGGCCGAATCGAGTCGGTCATGGAACCTTCAGGTTCGCCGGCCTATATGACTCGCGAACAGGGAGTTGCCCGACGTGAGTCTCGGACGCTTCAATGCGACGCTTTTGGCCGGTGCGGTTGCCGCGGCGGGCCTGTTGCTGTCGCCTGCGTTCGCGGCCGGAGAATCGGGCAAGCGCCCGCCCGCCATTTCCCTCAGCGTCGATTCCGATTTCGGCTTTACCCCGGCAACGGCCGACCCGCGCCTCGCCGCCGCATTTTCAGGCCGCGTACCGTCGCTGTCCGATTTCAAATTCACTCCGGCGGCAGCCAAGGGGCGGCCATCGCAGGTCCGAGTCGCGATCCGTGCCCAGGCAAGCTCGCCGCAGCAGCTGGCGTCGGCCAGCGCCGCTTCGCCAGTTAATGCGCTCACGCCGGTCAGCTATAATCTCGGCGTGGCCGTCGGATGGCGCCGCTTCGCCGTTTCCGGCGACCTCGCAAAGACCCGGGCCGCGGGCTCACCCGTCGATGGCCGTGAGAGCGCCGTTGTCGGAGTCAGCTATTCGCTTCCGCGCTTTACTGGCCGCGTGGCGGTTTCCGCCGACAGGTCCGAAGGGACGGCTTCGCCAGCGCTTCGCGATCCTGACAATTACGCCCTCGACGTTGGCGGTTCCTACGCACTGACCCGCCGCCTCTCCGTCACCGGCGGCGTTCGCTACAAGGTTGAACACGACCGGATTTCGGCGCTCAGCGACAATCGGGTCGATAGCCAGGCCGTTTATATCGGAACCGCCTTCAAGTTCTGATCCAGGCGTCGATTCCCGCCCAGCCCGAAAAGCCCAGCCGCTCAGTCCGCTTGAATCGGCGCTCGTTCATTCCGCCAAGCGCGACCGCCGGCAACCGGGCCAGCCGGAGCAGCGCCGCCGCTCGCAGGGACGGGATCGGCTTCCATTCCGGGTGGCTTCGGGTCTCGAACAGCGGCGAAAGAAAGAGGATCGGGGCGCCGGCGAGCCTCGCTCGGCGAATTTCGGCGATGTTGTGCACTCGTGCCGCGCCGCCTGTTGCCTCGTCCACGAGGACCAGTCCTCGCGCTCGCGCCAAAAGGCGCAGCCTGGCGCGCAGCCGAGCTCTCTTTCCTGGCGGCAGGTCGCGATACAGGAACAGGACACCGCTTCCGCTCGGCAGCCCGCGTACCGCCTCCCACACTTGCTCGCCGAGGCGGCTGTCGGCGACTAGCCATTGGCGGGGGAGGCTCTGGCGGCGCTTCATCGGCCTTCCTATAGCGCGGCGATGACCGCTGCCGAGCGCCTGCAGGAAATTCGAGACGGAATCGCGTCCGCGGCGAAGGTGGCGCGGCGTGATCCGGGCGGAGTCACCCTGGTCGCGGTCAGCAAAACTCGAAGCGCCGAGGACATCGAAGCGCTGATCGAAGCCGGGCAGCGAGACTTCGGGGAGAACCGGGTCCAGGAGGCCCTCGCGAAATGGCCGGCCATTCTCGCCCGGCATTCGGGGATTCGGCTCCACTGCATTGGCCGATTGCAGTCCAACAAGGCGGGCGAAGCGGTGCGGCTATTCGACACGATCCACTCGCTGGACCGGCCGTCGCTTCTCGAATCCCTGGTGAAGGAAGCCGGGAAGGCGGAGCGCTACCCTGGAGTCTATGTTCAGGTGAATATCGGCGACGAGGAGCAAAAGGGCGGCTGCCCGATCTCGGACGTAGGCGCCCTTGTCGCCGCGGTTCGCCAGTCGCCGCTGCCGCTCGAAGGGTTGATGTGCATCCCGCCGCTCGGTCTCGAGCCTTCGCCCTTCTTCGCTTTGCTCGCGAAGATCGCCAGCGAGCACGATGTGACGGGGCTCAGCATGGGGATGTCCGCCGACTACAAGGCGGCGGTCATGCTCGGCGCAACGGTGGTTCGGGTAGGAACGGCGCTGTTCGAATCCTAGGGCAGGTGCCCGCTCTTCTTTCGCTTGGTCGCCAGATAGTCGGCGTTGTGCGGGTTTGCCGGCATATTGTGCGCCACCCGCTCGGCGACCCGGATTCCGGCGCTCTCCAGCCCCGCAACCTTCGCCGGATTGTTGGTCAGCAACCGCACTTCTGAAATTCCGAGCGCCCGAAGCATCGCCGCCGAATGCTCGTAGGCCCGTTCGTCATTGGCAAAACCGAGCCGCAGGTTGGCATCGACGGTATCGAGGCCGCGGTCCTGAAGCGCATAGGCGCGGATCTTGTTGGCAATCCCGATGCCGCGGCCTTCCTGCCGGAGATACAGCAGTACGCCGCCGCCTTCCTCCCCGATCAATCGCAGGGCTTCCTTGAGTTGCGGCCCGCAATCGCATTTCAGCGACCCGAATACATCGCCGGTCAGGCATTCGCTGTGGAGGCGCACGAGCGGCGGTTTGCCGCCGAACGCACCGACGATAAGCGCGACATGCTCCTGGCCTTCGTCGCTGGTCCGAAACACCGCGATCTGGGTTTCGGGAAG
>JBDZVP010000057.1:6139-12728 GCA_040255765.1 Sphingomonadales bacterium
GCCGAAGCCGCATCGAGCCAGGCGCTCCGCTCGATCAGCACCGGCTCGGCCGGGTCGGCGGCGTCGCGCTGGTTGGCAAGCGACAAAGCGGCGGCGCGCCAGCCGCTGATGAGGAGCGGGGCGGTGGAGCCGGGGTCGAGAAGGGCGAGCATGTCCGGCCCGGCGGTCTCGACCGACGCGACGGTCAACGGAGTCTTCGATTCGACCCGCACCGCGCGCCCGGTCCTCAGGGCCGCCATTGCCGGTCCTAGACTCGCGGCCTTGGTCAAAAGCTGAGCTCGCAGATGAGCGGCACGTGATCGGACGGCCGTTCCCAATTCCGGCACGGCTCCAGCACCCGATGGCCAGTGACGTGCTCCGCGAGCTCGGGCGAAACCCACATGTGATCGAGCCGCCGGCCGCGGTCGTTCCTGGTCCAGTCGGGCGAACGATAGCTCCACCAGGTAAAGCAGCGTTCGGGCGCAGGTACGAAGCGGCGGCCGACGTCGACCCAGCCGTGGGCTTCCTGTAGCCGGCCGAGCGTCTCAACCTCGATCGGGGTGTGGCTGACCACGTTCAAAAGCGCCTTGTGGCTCCAGACATCGCACTCGAGCGGCGCCACATTGAAATCCCCGACGATCAAAGTCGGCTCGTCGAGCGTGTCCGACCAACGAGTCATCCGGTCGATGAAGTCGAGCTTCTGCCCGAACTTCGAATTGACGGCCCGGTCCGGAATGTCGCCGCCCGCCGGGACATAGACATTCTCGAGCCGGATTCCGCACGGGAGCCGGGCGCCGACATGGCGGGCCTCCCCATTGTCCTGCCAGTCGTGCTTCCCCGGGTCGCGCAGAGGAACGCGGCTCAGGATCGCTACCCCGTGGTGCATCCGCTGCCCGTTGAGCTCGCGGTGCACATAACCGTGGCGCTCGAACAGGTCAGCCGGGAAAATCCCGTCCATGACCTTGGTTTCCTGCAGGCAGAGAATGTCGGGCTGCTCTTCCATGATCAGGCGCTCGACAAGCCCGATCCGGGCGCGGACCGAATTGATGTTCCAGGATGCGATTTTAAGGCAGTTTGTCACGGGGACCGCGCTTAGCCTTTCCTTCGCCGGAAGAAAAAGGTGCCCTTGCGAGGCCCCGCACCGGCGGTGCCGAAAAGGAGGGCCTTTTTCTAGACTGCCCCCGGCAGCCCAGAAAAGGAGGACCTTTTCGCAACCATGCCCCCGCATGGTCATGAAAAGGCCCTCGCACCGGGGGCATGGTGCGAGGGCCGACCAAGCGTTCGTCACGCATGGGGTTGTCGCGGCAAGGGTAACAGGGGGAAACCCCATGCCTGATGCGGCAACCGTCCAGTTTTTACGCCGTCGTATCTGACGCCGCGATGAACAAGTTTTGATCTGCTACGGTTTATTCGCGGTTTTTCGACGAGCGGAGGCTATCCTCGCTTCTTCGGCTCCGCGTAGGTGAACGCGCTCGCCGGGACTGCGACGTTGTACCGCTGGTTCGACAGCTTCACCATCGTCTGCTTCCCCTGCGCGTCGACCGCGGTCCAGCCGTAGAGCTTAAGTCCGCCCGGCGCCGCCGAATCGCGGATAAAGGCGAGGATCAGCTTGCCATATTCGTTGTGCGACGGGTCGACCGCACGGACGACGACTACGCGCGGGTCGTCGCTCGGCAGGATTCGGGCGATCCGGTCGAGGTCCGGGTTGGTCGAAAGAAGAATGCCCAGCGGAGTACGGTTGAGGTCCCAGCTCGACTTCTGCCCGACATCATAGTCGATGAAGGTCAGCTTCTTGCCGTCAGCGACAACCAGGATGTCGGTCTTGCCGTAATCGAAGCGAATCCGGCCTGGCCGCTTCAGCTGCAGGGTCCCGTTCAGGACTTGGCCCTTCGAATCGGTCTGGGTGAAGTTGGCGGTCATCGAATCGGTCGCCCGGAGATGGGTTTTGACCAGCGCCATGTCGGGCGACTGCTTGGCATGGGCAGCGACCGGCGCCGCGATCACGACGGCGGGGATGAGCGCTCGCGCCAAGCGGGTTGAAAAGGACATGTCGAAGCTCCTGGAGAGATTTTCGCCGGAAACTGGCGGTTTCCTGTTGAATGCGTTCTGAACCCTCGGGTTCCCGAAGGTTCAGCTGTCGTCCGCGCTAGATCGGGTGCCCATCGGTGTCGATCAGCACTTCGCGGCGGCCGACATGGTCGGGCATTCCGACCTTGCCATCCTTCTCCATCCGCTCGATCAGCCGGGCCGCGCTGTTGTAACCGACCCGAAGCTGCCTCTGCAGGTAGGATACCGACGCTTTCTGGCTCTCCGCGACGATCTGCACCGCCTTGCGGTAAAGCTGGGTCTCGGGATCGTCCTCGCCGGTGGGCTGGCCGTCGAAAAGGTAATCGCCGTCCTCCGGCTCTTCGGTCACCGCCTGCACATATTCGGGCATGCCCTGCTTGCGCCAATGCTCGGCGACAGCACGCACCTCCTCGTCGGAAACGAACGGCCCATGGACCCGGATGATCTGTTTGCCGCCGGGCATGTAGAGCATGTCGCCCTTGCCCAGCAGTTGCTCGGCGCCCTGCTCGCCAAGGATCGTGCGGCTGTCGATCTTGCTCGTCACCTGGAAGCTGATTCGGGTCGGAAGGTTGGCCTTGATCACGCCGGTGATGACGTCGACCGACGGGCGCTGGGTCGCCATGATCAGGTGAATTCCCGCAGCGCGCGCCTTCTGCGCGAGCCGCTGGATCAGGAACTCTACTTCCTTGCCCGCGGTCATCATCAGGTCGGCAAGCTCGTCGACGACGACCACGATCTGGGGCAAGACCTCGTATTCGAACTCCTCGTCCTCGTAGATCGGCTGGCCCGTCGAGCCGTCGTAACCGGTCTGGATTCGCCGCTTGAGCTTGGCGCCCTTCGCCTTGGATTCACGAACCCTCGCGTTGAAGCTCGAGAGCGAGCGCACCCCGAGATTGGCCATCCTCCGGTAACGGTCCTCCATCTGCTCGACCGTCCATTTGAGCGCGCGGATCGCCTTGCCCGGCTCGGTGACGACCGGGGACAGCAGATGGGGGATGTCGTCGTAGATGCTGAGCTCGAGCATCTTCGGGTCGATCATGATCAGCTTGCAGTCGTCCGGGCCATATCGGAACAGCAGCGACAGGATCATGCAGTTGAGGCCGACCGACTTGCCCGAGCCGGTGGTCCCCGCGACGAGCAGGTGCGGCATTGGGGCAAGATCGGCAACCACGGGATCTCCCGCGATATTCTTCCCAAGGATCAGCGGCAGCGCCATGTCGCCGCCGGCGAAGGAATCGCTGGCGATAAGCTGCGACAATGTGACGGTTTCCCGGCGCGCATTGGGGAGCTCGATCCCGATGACGCTGCGGCCGGGGATGATCGCCACTCGAGCCGAGATCGCCTGCATGTTGCGGGCGATGTCGTCGGCAAGCGCAATCACCCGGCTCGCCTTGATGCCGCTCGCCGGTTCCAGCTCGTACATTGTGACGACCGGGCCCGGTCGGACCTCGACGATATTGCCGCGGACGTTGAAGTCCTCGAGCACGGCCTCAAGGATCTTCGCGTTGCGCTCCAGCGCAGCGCGGTCGACCTGGGTCTTGCCCTTGTCGGGTGCCTTGGCGAGCAAGCTCGCGTCGGGAAGAACGTAACTGTCCCCAAGCGCGAGTCCGGGTTGCATCGCCGGCCGGCGAATGCCGCCCTTGGAGCGAACGGAAACAACCGAAGGCTCGGCAACCGCCACCGACGGACGCGGCGAGGGCGGCGCGATGACGCGATCCTCCCGCTGTTCCTGGGTCTTGCGCGGCGGGGCCCGCCGCTCCGGCGATCGCGAAAACAGGCCTGCGATCCAGCCTTTTTCCTCTTCCGAAAGGCCCAAAGCGAACCATGCGACAGCGATCCCGGCGATCGCGAAGAGTAGCAACAGGCCGATCCTGGTTGGCTCGACGAAGCGCGCGTCGGGGATCATGGAAACGAGGGCGATGATGCCGTTGGCCGCGGCAAGCGCGATCGCTCCGCCCCAGCCGGCCGGAAGGCCCGAGACCGCCGAGCCGCTTGTCAGGCTGAGCGCGATTCCGATGAGGATCGCCGAGACGGCGGCGAAGAGGAGGGTCCGGCCGACGCGCCCGGCCGGAGCGAGCCGGGCCATTCTCAACCCCGCCAGGACGATCACGGGCACGAACAGGATTGCCCCTACCCCGAACAGCAGGAGGACGATGTCGCTCGAATAGGCGCCGATACCGCCTAGCCAATTGTCGGGCGGTCCTCCCGCGGCGGTGGTGAAGGACGGGTCGGTGCTGCTGTGCGAGACGAGCGCGACGGCGCTCGCGACGCCGAGAGCAATCAGCAATCCGCCCCAAGTGCGCCGGGCGAGCCGCTTCATCGACCCGCGCAGCTTGTCGCGCCAATCCGGTCCCAGGTCCTTTGCTGGCCTCGCGGCCGCCGTAGCCATTTGCCCACCCATAAAAATCCCGCGTCCTTAAAATGCCTTGTCAGGGACTCGCGGGCAAACGCTTTCTTGACGCCACTTCGCGGCGGGCCCTCGCCAGCGCATTGGAGCGGCGCTAGGGAAATGCGCCATGGACCGTGCGGACGTGATCATCCTTGGCGGCGGACTCGTCGGCCTATCGCTCGCGGCGGCGCTCGACTGCAGCGGCCTTTCGGCGATCGTCGTCGATCCCGCCGACCCGGAAAAATGGCGCGACGCGGCGTTCGACGGCCGGACCAGCGCGGTCTCGTCGAGCTCGATGCGGATGCTCGAAGCGACCGGCGTCGCCGACCATTTGCCAATGCCCGGCTGCCCGATCCTGAAGATCCAGGTCGCCGACGGGCTCGAGCCCGGTGGCCTCGCGTTCGAACCCGGCGAGGACGAAGGCCCGCTCGGCTGGATGAACGAGAACCGCAATCTCCGAGCCGCCCTTCGCGCCCGCGCCGAGGCGGGCAAGAATCTCTGGCTGTTATGGAAGTCCCGGGTCGCCAGCGTGGAGCGCGGCGAGCATTCGGCCGTCGTTTCGCTGGAAGACGGCCGCAGGCTTACCGCACCGCTGCTTGTTGGAGCGGAAGGCCGCAATTCGCCGATGCGCGAGCACGCGGGAATCCGGATGGCGCGCTGGCGCTACGATCATATGGCGATCGTCTCGGTCCTCCGTCACGAGCGTCCGCACGAACATGTGGCCTATGAGATTTTCTATCCCACCGGCCCATTCGCCCTCCTGCCCATGACCGACGACGAGGCCGGGCATCGTTCCGCGATCGTCTGGTCGGTCCAGAAAGACGACGCGCCGGGCTTCATGTCGTTGAGCGACCAGGATTTCGCCGCCGAAGCGAAAGCGGCGATGGGCGGATTTCTCGGCGATATCGCGCTTGCCGCGCCGCGGTCCACTTACCCGCTCGGCTTCCACCACGCGGCCCGGATCACCGCCGAAAGGCTGGCGCTCGTCGGCGATTCCGCGCACGCGATCCATCCCATTGCCGGGCAAGGGCTCAATCTCGGCTTCCGCGACGCCGCCGCCCTCGCGCAAGTGCTGGTCGAGGGCGCTCGCCTCGGGCTCGACCTCGGCGACAAGCAATTGCTCGACCGTTACCAGCGCTGGCGGTCGCTCGATTCGCTGATGGTGGCGATCGCGACCGACGGACTGACCCGGGTTTACGGTGTGCCTGGCCGGACGGCGTCGGCAGTGCGCCGCTTCGGAATGGGCGTGATCGACCGGATCGCCCCGATCAGGAACAAGCTGATGAATGAAGCGCGCGGAACCAGCGGCGACCTGCCGTTGCTGCTCAGGGGGCTTCAGATCTAATTACTGAAGCGTCGGCTGGAGGTCGGCGCCGCCCTGGCTGAGCCGAAGGAACTGCATCAGCTGCACCAGCAGGTCCGCCCGCGAACCGAGAGTTTCCGCTTCCAGGAGAGCCTGCTTCGCCGAGACGTCGAATGGCGCCACCTGGGCGATTGCGTTGACCAGCATCTCGTCGTCGAGGCGGCTCACCGCCGACCAGTCGACCGCGAGTCCCAGGGCATCGCCGAGCCGCCGAGCCTCGCGCTCGACCTCCGCCCGCTCGGCCATCGCCAGCGGCTCCGGCTCGCGGTCGTCGAAGGCCCCGACGTCGAGGTCGGCGTTGCGATAGGGCGTCTCCAGATCGACTTCGCTGACGATCCGGAACCGGTTGGAGCCGTTGAGGACAATGTTGAATCGGCCGTCCTCCAGCTCCTCCAGCCCGACGATCTCGCCGACGCAGCCCACCGGGTACAGCGGCTGCTTGCGGTCGTCTTTGACCTCCACCAGTTGCGGCTGGACGATCGCGATCATGCCATCGCTATCGACGGCATCGCGAACCATCTCGCGATAGCGCGGCTCGAAGATGTGCAAGGGGAGCTGGGCACGCGGGAACAGGATCGCGCCCGCCAGCGGGAACAGCGGCGCGCGGAGCGGAAGCGCTCCGCTCATGTGAATAGCAGGGCCGAAAGCCGGCGCCGCTGGCTGCGCGCCCAATCGTCCTCCAGCCCCTGCGCTTCGAGAAGCTGGAGGAACCGCTTGCGCGCGGCGCCATCGTTCCAGTCGCGATCCCGCTCGATAATGGCGAGAAGCTCGTCGGCGGCGCGGTCGCGTTG
>JBDZVP010000058.1:0-8080 GCA_040255765.1 Sphingomonadales bacterium
GAAACGCTCGAGCGCGCTCTTCCGGATGACCTGGACGAGCGCGCCGAGCGGCTGATGCACGCCGTTTGCGACCGGCACTGGACGGTCGCGACGGCGGAAAGCTGCACCGGCGGGATGCTTGCCGCGCTCCTGACCGACATCGAGGGCGCAAGTCACGGCTTCGACCGCGGCTTCGTCACTTATTCGACGGAGTCGAAGGCGGAGCTTCTGGGCATCGACCCTGACCTCCTCGAGAAGAACGAGGCGGTCTCCGAGGCCGTGGCCCGGGCGATGGCCGAAGGCGCGCTCAACCGCTCGAAAGCGACAGTGACGCTGGGCGTCACCGGCTTTGCCGGGCCCGCCGGTGACGGCTGCGAAGAGGGCCTCGTGCACATGGCGCTCGCGCGGCGCAGCGGGCCGACGTTTCACCGCGTCGAACATTTCGGACCCAAGGGGCGCGGCCCGGTGCGGATCAAGGCGCTGCGCTGTATGCTCGAAATGCTCGAGGAGTCGCTGGCGAGCGATGGAGGACGAAATGGCTGACCTGATCTTCTACACCAACCCGCAATCGCGCGGGCGGATCATCCGCTGGATGCTGGAGGAGGTCGGCCAGCCCTACGAAACCGAAATCATCCCCTACGACCAGATGAAGAGCGATCGCTATCTGGCGATCAATCCGATGGGCAAAGTGCCAGCGATCAAGCACCGCGACCAGGTCGTGACGGAGGGCGCGGCCATCTGCGCCTACCTCGCCGATGTCTTCCCGCAGGCGAACCTCGGCCCGCGCGACGGGGAGAAGGCGGATTACTATCGCTGGATGTTCTACGCGGCCGGGCCCGTGGAGTCCGCCGTTTCGAACAAGGCCGCCGGCTGGGAGCCGAGCGAGCAGCAGCAGCGGATGTTCGGCTACGGCAATTTCGACAAGGTCGTCGCCGTGCTCGACGAGCTGTTCAGCCTTCGCGATTTTGTTTGCGGCGACCGCTTCACCGCCGCCGACGTCTACGTCGGGTCGCACCTCATGTTCGGAATGCAGTTCAACCTGATACCGGAAAAGGAAAGCTTCACCCGCTACCGCGACCGGCTGACTGCGCGCGAGGCGTTCCGGCGCGGGGCGGAACTGGACGAAAAGGCGCAGGCGGCAATTCAGCCCGCCCAGCCGCAACCGGCCTAAATCAAGCCAGGCTCGAACGATAAAGGCGGAGAAGCTCCGCCCAGGCCCGTTCGGCTGAAGCCTGATTGTAGGTCTGGCTTCCCGGCACCGTCCAGCCGTGGTCGGCGGGATAGACCTCGACGATCGCCCGACGCTTGGCTGCGGCGAACGCCGCCTTCAGGACGTCCTTGGCATCGGGCTGCTTCTGGTCGTCATTGTGGGCGATGGCGACAAGGAAGCTCGCCTTGGTCTTCGGGATGAGCAGGTGCGGGCTGTCCGGCTTGTCGGTCACCAGCCCGCCGCCGTGGAAGGTGGCAACGGCGCGGATTCGGTCCGACCGCGCGGCCGCTGTGCGGAAGGCCAGCGGGCCGCTGAAGCAATAGCCCTGAACGCCCGCGGGTTTGCCGCGATCGGTCTGCTTTTGCCGGTCGAGGAAGGCGATGAAGGCGGTCGCGTCGCGATCGATCGCTTCGTCGGTCAGCCCGTCCCGGATTCCGTCGAGCTTGGCGCGGTCCTGCGGGTTGCCGAAATCGAACGGTCCGCTGACGATCGGTGCCGGCTTCACTCGATAGAAGGGGTTGGGGACCAGCACCGTGTAACCGCTTGCGGCCAGGCGCCGGCCCATTTCCCGGAACACCGGCCGCAGGCCGAGGATGTCGGGCCACATCAGGACCGCCGGCCAGGATCCCGGTCCGGCGGGGTGGAACAGCACCGCGTCCGCCTTCCCATCAGGTGTCGGGACGGTGACGTCGGTCTCGGTCACACTCGCCGCCATCGCCACGCCCGGAAGCGCTGCCGCGGCCGCGGCCGAAGTGAGCGCCAGAACGGCCGTTCGCCGGGTCATGGACGTGTCGACGATGAAGCCCTGGTTGTTATCGCTATCGCACATCGAACCACTCCTGCCGCCCGGCGAAAAGCTTAGCCGCCAAGGCTGCGCTTCATCAATATCGCGAGGCGGCCGGTTGCGCCGACTGTATTAGCTCAATACAGCAGTGCCTCATTTGCCTGGAGATGCCCAATGCGTTCGGTTGCCTTGACGATTGCCCTCTTGCTTTCGAGCACCGCCGCTCTGGCGGCCACGCCGATCGTTCCCGACGCCAATGCTCCCAGAGGCAAGCTTCCGGATACCGCAACGCCTGCCGCTTACCGTCTCGACTTCACGATCCTTCCGGAAAGCGACCGCTTTTCAGGCCACGACGAGATCGACATCAATCTGAACCGGCCCGCGAAGTCGCTCTACCTCCACGGCCGCGACCTTGAGATGACCAAGGCGGTCGCGATCGTCGGCGGCAAGACCATCCCGGTCAAATGGACCCAGGTCGACCAAACCGGCACCGCCCGGATCGACTTCCCGCGGACGATGCCGGCGGGGAAGATGACCCTGGCTTTCGACTATACCGCGCCCTTCGGCGACAGCGCATCGGGCATGTTCCACGTCAAGGTCGGCGAGCAATGGTACAGCTGGACCCAGTTCGAAAGCATCGACGCGCGCGCCGCTTTCCCCGGCTTCGACGAGCCGGGCTACAAGACGCCGTTCACGGTGTCAGTGACGACCCACCCGGGCTTCGTCGTCATCGGCAACTCGCCCCAGGCTTCGGTGACCAAGACTGCCGGTGGGATGGAAAAGCACCAACTCGAGCCCACCAAGCCCCTTCCGACCTATCTCGTCGCCATCGACACCGGCCCGTTCGTCCACAAGACCGGCCTGATCCCGGCGAACGCCGAGCGCTCGACCCCGATGCCGTACGGCGCCGTCGCGACCCAGGCGCAGAAGGACAAGATGGACTTCGTGATGGCGGAAACGCCGAAGATCGTCATGCTACTCGAGAAATATTTCGGCGAGGCCTTCCCCTTCCCCAAGCTCGACCAGATCGGAACTCCGATCCTGTCGGGCGCGATGGAGAATGCCGGTGCCGACACCTACGGCGACGGGATCATCTTCCTCTCGCCCGGAGCGACGACGGGCGACAAGCAGACCTTCGGAATGGTCGTCGCCCACGAGCTTTCGCACCAGTGGTTCGGCGACCTCGTAACGCCGGCCTGGTGGGACGACATCTGGCTCAACGAGAGCTTCGCCAACTGGATGGGCTATCGCATCGGCAACGAATGGCGGCCTGACCTCAAGATCGGCGTTGGCGCCCTCGACGAAGCATTCAGGGCGATGGACACCGATTCCCTGATCGCCGGCCGCCCCATCCACCAGCCGATCACCGAGAACAGCGAGATCGACTCCGCCTTCGACAGCATCACCTACGGCAAGGGCGGGCAGGTCGTGGCGATGATCGCCGCCTATCTCGGCGACGAGAAATTCAAGCAGGGCGTTCGCCTGCACCTTAGCCGCCACCCGTATGGCAACGCGACGTCGGAGCAGTTCTTCGGGGCGATCGCCGATGCCGCCCACGACCCGAAGGTGCTCGCCGCGTTCAAGAGCTTCGTCGACCAGCAAGGGGTTCCGGTTGTCGACATCCGCCGCGACGGCTCGAAGCTGATCGCGACTCAATCGCGCTACGCCTATCTCGGGAGCACGCCCGCGGCGGAGACCTGGACCATCCCGCTGTGCGTTCGCGTGGGCGCGGCGAGCCAATGTTCGCTGATGGACCAGAAGACGGCGAGCCTCGACGCGCCGGCTACCGGGACGATCATGCCCAACGTCGGTGGCACCGGCTATTACCGCTTCGACCTGCAGCCTGCCGACTGGCAATCGCTGATCGCCGCGTCGGCCTCGCTCGCGCCCGGAGAAGCGCTGGCTTCGACCGACAGCCTCTGGGCGTCCTTCCGTGCCGGCAAGGCGCCGGCTTCCTGGCTGGTGCAAGAAGCCAAGGCGATGGCCGCCAATCCGGATTCGGTTGCAAGCGTCGATCCCGGCGAGCGGCTGTCGGGCCTCGAGCTTCGCGGCCTGATCTCTCCCGCAGCTCTGCCCGCCTATCGGTCGCTGATGGAATCGATCTATGCACCCCGCCTTGCCGCAATCGGTTTCGAGCCGGCATTCGGCGCCTACGCAAGCGACGATCCCGACCGGCAGAAGCTTCGCCAGCAATTGGTCGAGCTGGTCGCGTTCGATGCCCATGATCCATCGCTGCGGACGAAGTTGAAGGCCGCGGCGGAGAAATATTTGGCCGGAGACGAAAAGGCGCTCGATCCGGCCTTCCGTGGCTCGGCGCTGACCGTGCTCGCAGAGGACGGGAACCTCGCAACCGCGAAGATGCTGGTCGAGAAAGCGCTTTCGACCGAAGACCCGGACGTGCGCGCGGACCAGTTGGGCGCAGCGGCGGCGAGCGGGACCACCGAGGTCGCCGACTACCTCCTCGGCCTCAATGATCCGAGACTGCGCACCTACGATCGGATTCGGGTACTTTACGGCCTCGCGGAGACGGTCCCGACACGCGATTACACGGCCGACTGGGTTCTGAAACATTTTGACGAACTGCTTGCCAGCGGCGGCGGTATTTTCATGACCGGGCGAATTCCGGGGGCGTTGGCCTACCAGTGCGGTGTTGATCAGGCGAACCGGATCCAAAGTGTCCTTGGGCCACGCCTCGAAAAAGCGCAGATCGGAACCCTGACGTTCCAGCGCACAGTCGAGAAAGTCCGCGATTGCGGAATCTTGAAACAGGCCAAGGGGGCGGAAATCGACGCCGCGATCGCGGCGAAGTAGCGTCTAGCGAGCGAGGCCGTTGCTCCAGTCGGCCGCGGCCTCGCGCTCTTCGTAGGTCATCTCGGATTCCTCCGCGGCTGCGGCCAGCGCTCGGAGCGCGACCAGGTCGCGGCCGCCGATCGGCTCGTCGAAGTGGACCCCGCAGCGGCCCGACGCCGCCCAGGCGATCGACCCGAAAGCTTCGATGCCGCCGCACTTGAGGATGGCATCCTTGCCGGGTTCGGGAAGCCCCGTTCCTTGAAGGCGCGCGCCGGTGCGCGACACATCGAGCAACGTTACATGCCGGTTGCCGCTCAGCGCCTCCGTCGACGCGGGAAGCACGAGATAAGCGCGCGGTTCCGCCCTCCGGCCCCGCATCTCGGGGTCGTCGGCACGTGGCGCCCTGCGCCGCTCGACACGCTCGCCTGTCATGACCGGGGCGAAGCTAAGTTCATGCCGGTTAACAACGCGTTGCGCGGTTCCCACGAAAAAGGGGCCGGAAGTTTCCTCCCGGCCCCTGGCTTGGTTCGAAGCCGCTGCGAAACTAGCGGCGCTGGCCCATGAACTGCAGCAGGAACATGAACATGTTGATGAAGTCGAGATAGAGGCTCAAGGCGCCCATGATCACGACCTTGCCCATCATGTCGCTTCCAGCGACATGGGCGTACATGCTCTTGATCCGCTGCGTGTCGTAGGCGGTCAGCCCCGCGAACAGCAGGACGCCGATCGCGCTGATCGCAAGCATCATCGCCGGCGACTGCAGGAAGATGTTGATCAGCATCGCGATAAGCAGCCCGACGACGCCCATGATCAGGAACGTGCCGATGCCTGAAAGATCGCGCTTGGTGGTGTAGCCGTAAAGGCTAAGCCCCGCGAAACCGGCGGCGACCGCGAAGAAGGTCTGGGCGATCGACATCCCCGTGTAGGCGAGGAAGATCGTCGACATCGACAGGCCCATGACAGTCGCGAATGCCCAGAACAGCATCTGCAGAGTGCCGGTGGACATCCGGTTGAGACCGAAGCTCATTGCCATCACGAAGCCCAGCGGCGAAAGCGTGATGAGCCAGCCAAGGCCGGTCATTCCAGTCCCGGCCTCATTGACGATCACGCCCTGCGCATAGGGCGCGAAAAGAAGCGCGACGATGCCGGTAAGCAGCACGCCCGACGCCATGTAATTGTAAACCGACAGCATGTAGGACCGTAGGCCCGCATCGCGGGCGGCGCGCGGCACACCGACAGTCGCGGTGTTCGCAGCGGTCGTGCGCGGGTCGAACTGGTTCTGCATCATTTCTCCTTACGGACGGGCTAAGGGCCCGTGCTCCCAAGAGCCAATATCGGCAATGGAAGGGGCGCTTTCAAGCAAAACCGGACATCCGCCGGCCGAAAGCGCGGGCGACTACGCTCAAAGCAGCCTATTTCTTCTTTTTCGGCGGCTCCGGCGGAGCGGCATGATCGATTCCGTCGAAGTCGGCGAGGTAGCGCTTCATCCCCGCTTTCTCGCCATATTCGCTCATCCAAAGAAGCGTGAAGCAATAGCTGAGCATGACGCTCATCACCGCCGCAAGCTCGACCGCCCCGATCCCCGCCGAAAGGCCGATCCCGACCGCCAGCAGGATGAACAAGGCGTCGCCCGAGCTCTTCAGCGAGTTCCTGAAGCGGACCGCCCCCGCGATCCCGGCGAGAGAGAAAGCCAGCGCCAGCGAGTTCTGGACGATGATGACGATGCCGGTGACGACCATCGGCAGGACGAGGATGGTGTGGACCAGCGACTGGTCATATTCCTCGCCGCTTCGAACCGCCATGTACACCCAGCTTACCGGCATTGAGCAGAGGAAGGCGCCGATGATCGCGACAATGAGCCAGAACAGGCTCTGACCGAGGTTGGCGACATGCTGGGCATGGATCGGGTCGCCCATCAGCGGGTTCTTGGCCGGCTGCGAGATCAGTTGCTCGACGCCGCCGACGGGCAAATAGTTTCGGAATTCCGGCCAGATCTGGACGGCGACGAATACGATGAAGGCGATTACGAGATAATAAAGCGTCAGCTTCCCGAGCAGCTTCGTCCCCATGTTTTCCCTCCCCCTGTTCGGCTGCAACTCACATCTTTACAGGAACATCCCTCCCGGCTCCTGCTTTTCTCTCGGCGCCGTTTCTATCGGGTAGTTCGGTAAAGGCTGGATCACGCCGTAGCGTTCCTTGAGCGGCTCGCCCTCGAGCTTCGGCCATTCCATTTCTTTTACCGGCAGGTCCGTATCCGGAACACGGTCCAGGAAATCGCGAAGGAGCGTCAGCCGTCCAAGCGCCTGGTCATTGAAATCGACGAGCGTCCACGGCGCGAAATCGGTGTGGGTTGCCTCCAGCATGCGCTCGCGAGCTTCCGTATAGGCTTCGTAGCGGGTGCGCGCCTGGACATCGATCGGCGACAGCTTCCAGCGTTTCAGCGGGTTGAGAAGCCGGTTCTCGAACCTTTCCTCCTGCCGGTCCTGGTCGCAGCACAACCAATATTTGAACAGCAATATGCCGTCGTCAACGAGATGGCGCTCGAACTCCGGAACTGCCTTCAGGAAAGCATCGGTTTCCTGCGGCGTGCAAAAACCCATCACCGGTTCGACTCCGGCGCGGTTGTACCAGCTGCGGTCGAACAGGGTCATCTCCCCCTTGGCCGGCAGGTACGGAATATAGCGCTGGAAGTACCATTGGCTGCGCTCGCGATCGCTCGGGCTTGGAAGCGCGGCGACGCGGCACTGACGCGGATTGAGGACACGGGCGATCGCATCGATGGAGCCGCCCTTGCCCGCGGTGTCGCGGCCTTCGAAGACGACGACGACGCGCTGGCCGGTTTCGGACAGCCACCGCGCCATTCGCGCGAGCTCCTTCAAAAGCGGCTTCGCGAGCTGCTCATATTCCGGAAAACTGAGCTTTTTAAGCTCGCTCATTCCGCTTCCCCCGAACGGCTATGTGACATCTCGTCGCGAGAACGGCAATCTCCCGCGAATGCATCGCCTGTTCGTTGCAATCCGGCCTCCGGAGCCCGTTCGCGACCTGCTGATCGACGCGATGGACGACAGCCCCGATTTGCGCTGGGTCGGCGACGAGCAGCTTCACCTGACTTTGCGCTTCATCGGCGAGGTGGAGAGGCCGATGGCGAACGACATCGCCGACGCTCTGTCGGCAATTCGCTACCCCGAGTTGGAGCTCCGGATCGCTGGCGTCGGCCATTTCAAGCGGCGCAATGGCGGCGCGCTGTGGGCCGGAGTCGAGCCGAAGAAGCCGGTCGCCGAGCTGGCATCGAAAGTGGATCGCGCGTGCGTGTCCGC
>JBDZVP010000058.1:8180-12594 GCA_040255765.1 Sphingomonadales bacterium
GCTCGGTGGGAGAATCGAGAGATGCAAATGCTACAGATGAAGCGCTTCGGCGCTGCGGGGGTGGCTGCACTCCTCGCTTGTTCGAGTTTCGCGGCCCAGGCCGCAACGGATGGCAACTTCGGCGCGACGTCGCAGGGCACTGTCGGAATCAGCGCGTCGGTTCCGAGCCGGGTCCAGATCAGCAAGCTGACGGACGTGGCCTTCACCAACCAGGATCCGGCTTCGGCCGCGTCGAACGCGCAGAACGTCTGCGTTTTCAGCAACACCGCGACCAAGGGCTACAACATCAAGGCGACCGGAAGCGGCACCAGTAGCGCCTTCACCCTCGCCAACGGCGGTCTGACTGTGCCGTACACGGTCGAGTGGGCGCAAACGACCGGCCAGACCAGCGGAACCTCGCTAACCACCAACGTCCCGCTCACCGGGCAAACCTCGCTTGCAACGACGCCGGGCTGCTCGTCGGGCGTGGCGACCAGCGCCAGCCTGGTCGTCAAGATGAGCACGGCCGCGCTTGAGTCGATGCAGTCGAACACCAGCTACACCGGCACGCTGACGCTCCTCGTCGGCCCCGAATAAGCGAGATCGGCGGGGCGGCGGCGGGATCATGCCGCCCCGGCGATCGCAACGGGAGAAGCCGGGCATGTCCGTTCGAAACGGCCTTGCAGCGCTTTGCGCCTGCGCAATTGCCCTCATCGGCACTCCGGCCGGCGCGCAAAGCAACAACGTCCGAATTACCGGCCTCGCCGATGTCGCCTTCGGGTCGCTGACCGGCGGCGACGTAACCCGTGCCCAGAACGTCTGTGCGTTCAGCAGTACCAGCACCAAAGGCTACCGAGTCACTGCGAGCGGCTCCGGCGCATCCGGCGCGTTCACCCTCGCCAATGGCGGAAGCACGCTCGCCTACGAAGTGCAGTGGAACAAGCTTTCGGGGCAGACGGCCGGCACCGGTCTGTCGCCCAACGTGGCCCTGACGGGGCAGACCAGCACCGCCACCCAGCAGCAGTGCAATAGCGGTCCTGCGACCAGCGCGAGCCTCATCCTGATCGTTCGCGGTACTTCGGCCGCCGCAGCGTCCGGAGGCAATTACTCCGGGACGCTCACGCTCGTCCTGGGTCCCGAATGATGCGCGCTTCGGCCGTTGCGGAAGCACTGCTTTGCGGTGCCGCGATGTTCTTCGCGTCGCCGGCCGCGGCGGCGGCCGCAGCGACGACGTCGGCGAGTGCCGCCAATTCCAGCAGCGGTCACGATTTCGGAGTGCTTGGCCCGCCCCCGGGCTTCGACGACCTCGCCAATCCCCGCGAGGTGCTGGTCGATGTTTATTTCGGCGGGCAAAAGATCGGCAGCGCGGTCGCCGTCAGCCGGCCCGGGTTCCTCCAGTTCCGCGATCCCCCAAAGGTTGCCGCGCTGGTCCCCAACCTCGCCGCAACTCTCGACGTTGGCAACGCGCTGGCCGGCGACCTTCCCTCCCACGCCGCGCTGGTGTGCGCCCAATCGAACCGGCAGGACTGCGGGAAGCTCCCGGCAGGCTCTGTCGGGATCATCTTCGACGAGAGCCGGTTTCGGGTCGACCTGTTCATTCCGCCCGCAATGCTCCGCACAATCCCCGTGACGGACAGCCGCTACCTGGAGGCCCCCGCAGGCACGCCGTCGCTGACAAGCGCGGTCGGCGTCGCGATCTCCGGATTGCAGGGCCAGTCGCCCGTATATAATTTGCAGAACCGGACGATCGTGGCGATCGGGCCGGGCCGGGTCCGGACCGACGTGTCCTATGCGTCGAAGCTCGGGCTCGTCGTCGACGATTTCGTCGGCGAGATCGACCGGCGCGATTTTCGCTATTCGGCGGGAATGTTCTGGGCGCCCGGCCTCGACCTTACCGGCCGCCGGAGAATAGTCGGCGCCGGCCTCGCGACCCAGTTCGATACGCGCGCAGACCGCGACAGCCTCACTGGAACGCCGCTCATCCTTTTCCTGACTCAGCCGTCGCGCGTCGACTTCGTGATCGACGGCCGCCTCGCGGGCTCGCGCGCCTACGACACCGGCAACAATATCCTGGATACCTCGAGCCTTCCCGAAGGCTCCTATCCGATCGTCCTGCGGATTCACGGCGCCGACGGCACCGATCGCGAAGAGCGCCGCTTTTTCGTCAAGGCGCCCCAGATCGCGCCGGCCGGCCAGACTCTTTACTTCGCTTATGCCGGAATGCTCGCCAACACTCGGCCCGACCGGCTCGTTAGCCTCTCGGACACTTTTTATTACCAGGCCGGAATAGGCCGCCGCCTCAGCCAGCCGATCGCGCTCGACCTGTCGATCGTCGGAACCCAGCACAAGGCGATGGCGGAAGCGGGCGCCTGGCTGATCACGCGCTTTGCGCAGATCCGGGGTGCGGGACTGGTCTCCAGCTCCGGCGACGCTGCTGTTCTGCTGCAAGGCACGTCGAGCGGGCAGAGCCCGTTCAACTTCGCGTTCGACCTGCGCCGCATCTGGTCGCGCAACGACCGGCCCCTCATCCCGCTGCCGTCCTTCATCGACAGCTTTGGCGGCGGCCAGCCGACCGGCGCCCAGCTCGGCGGATCCTACACGCAGGCGAGCGCGACGCTCGGCTATCGGATCGGAATGGCTTATCTCTCGGTGATCGGGTCGCTCCGCAAGGATGCCGGGCACCGGTCGGATTACAGCGTCGGCCCGAGCTTCACCTGGCCGATGCTCAACGCCGGCGGTTTCCAGCTCACGCTCCAGGCCGACGCCCAGCGCACCCGCACGACGACCAGCGCGTTCGGCGGGATTCGGCTGGTTTACACCGGCCGGAACATTACCGTGCAAGGGAGCAGCGGCTACGGGAGTGTCGACAGCCGTGACGGGTCCGGCCAGTCGAAAAGTCGCGCGCTCGGCGGAGTGTCTGCAACCTGGTTCCACGATGGCGCCGACCGAAGCCAGGCGTCAGTTACGGCGGGCCTGGAGCGGAGCATCGATTCCAGCGTCGCCCACGCGGGCGCTACTTGGTACGGCCGCTACGGAAACGTCCGCGCCGACCTGCTCGACAATCTCGAAAGTCCCGGCGGCGTCCAATACGGCCTCACCATGCAATCGACGATCGCGGCCAGCGGCGGCGCGGTCGGGTTCGGATCGCGCGACCTCGACGACAGCGCCGTGATCGTCGAAATCGCCGGCGACGCCGGCAAAAGCGATTTCCAGGTGCTGGTCAATGGAACGGCCTATGGGCACGTCCGCGCCGGCGGAAACCTGCCCATCCACGTGCAGCCCTACCGCGCCTATGAGATTAGCGTCCGGCCGGAGGGGGCGGCCGCGGTAAGCCTCGACAGCGACGCCCGAAAGGTCACCTTGTACCCCGGAAACGTCCGCGTCGTCCGCTGGACCGCGCACAGCTTCTTCACTGCGTTCGGCCAGGCCGTCGAGGCCGATGGAACGCCGATCGCCAACGCTCTCGTCCAGGCGCCCCACTCGGTCGGCGAAAGCGACGAAAACGGTTATTTCCAGATCGACGCGGCGAATGGCGACAGCCTTGCGTTCACGCGCGGTTCGTCGCGGTGCGAAGTCCGGCTTGCCGGAGCAACGCCGCGCAACGATTTCGTCTCGCTCGGAAAGGTTGTCTGCAAATGATTGTCCGGTTCGCGCTCCTTGCCGTGCTCGCGCTAATTCCACTGACTCCGGCTGCAGCTCAAATCGTTCTCAGCAACCTCGTCGTCGAGCTCTTGCCGGGCAAGGATTCGAAGCAGGACGTCGAGGTCTGGAACAACGGACCGGACCGGTCCTATGTCGCGATCGAACCGGCAGAGGTCGTCAATCCCGGAACGCCGGCCGAATCGCGGCGGACCGATCCCGACCCCGAAAAGCTCGGGATCCTGGTTTCGCCTTCGCGGATGATTCTCGACCCAGGCCAGCGCAAGCTCGTGCGCATCGCCGAGATCGCGCCTCCCGGGGACAGCGAGCGCGTTTATCGAGTGACGGTAAAGCCAGTCGCCGGCCCGATCGCCGCGGACCAGTCGGGCCTGAAAATCCTGATCGGCTATGACGTCCTCGTGCTCGTCCGCCCGGCCCAGCCGAAGGCGAGCATTGCCGCGACCCGCTCCGGCGAAACCGTCACCTTCCGCAATGACGGCAACGTCAGCGTCGAGCTGGAGGAGGGCCGCCAATGCGACGCCAGCGGCAAGCGCTGCTCCGACATAGCCGGAAAGCGGCTCTACGCCGGTGCGCAATGGGGCACCCAGGTGAAGCCCGGCTACCGGCCCGAATATACGCTGCGATCTCCCGGCCAGACGGTCCGCAAGACATTCTGAAACGGTTTGGCGGTAGAAATTCGGCTCTTCCATCCCCATTTTCCAGCAAGTGCCGCGTTGACGCTCGGGGGCGGCTCCTTTAACTAGAACAAAGCTGGAACGAAGCCGACCGATGCTGA
>JBDZVP010000059.1:0-12518 GCA_040255765.1 Sphingomonadales bacterium
ACAAACCCCCGTTCGGCGTTGGGCGTTTGAAACTGGCGCAAATCGCGTAAGAAGCGCGTCGGATGCGCGATGTCTCTCCACTTTCGCCGGAAGCGAGGCGCAAGCGGCTCGCGAGCGCCAGCGCAGCCTTCGGGCCGGATGTCGCCCGCCGGCTGAAGCCGCGCCATTACATCTTGGAAGTCGTGAAGCGGGTCGCGGTCGGCGTGTACAACGACGGGTTCGTCCACGCGGGCAATCTCGCCTATTTGTCGATCCTCGCGCTGTTCCCGTTCATCATCTTCGCCGCCGCGGTCGCCCACCTTCTCGGCCAGGGGCAGGACGCGCAGCTGACCGTCGCCAACCTCCTCGCGCGCTTGCCTCGGAATGTCGCGGATACGCTTCGGGAGCCGATTCAGGAGGTGCTTAGCGTCCGCACGGGCCCTCTCTTATGGTTCGGCGCGATCGTCGGCCTTTGGACCGCGACCAGCTTCATCGAGACGATCCGGGACATCCTGCGCCGATGTTATGGAGTGCGCTATTCCGCTCCATTCTGGGAGTATCGGTTGGGCTCGATGCTGCTCCTCCTGGGAGCGGTGCTCTTGCTGATGCTCGCATTCACGGCGAGCGTGGCGCTCACCTCGATCCAGCATTTTGTCGCCGAATGGTTTCCCGCCGCTCCGGACATCGCCGGCTCGCTCGGATTCTACCGGCTGGTCCCGGCCGCGACGATGTTCTTCACATTCTATTTGTTATTTTTCGCCCTGACCCCTGCCCGCTATCGCCGGCATGGATGCCACAAGTGGCCCGGCGCTCTCCTCATCACCCTGTGGTGGCTTGCGACGGTGGAGGTCCTCCCCTTCGCGCTCGGCCTATTCGGCGGCTACAGCCTTACCTACGGAAGTCTCGCCGGAGTCATGATTGCGCTGATCTTCTTCTTCGTCGTCGGCCTCGGCGTGGTAATCGGGGCGGAGCTCAACGCGGCTCTGGCGGATTACAAACCGACTGCACTAAAGGGCGAAATCTATAGCGGGCCGTTCAAGGACGAGCTCGAAGTCGAAGAACCGCAGCCCGGAGAAGATGTCGCCGTGGAAATTGAAAGGGAGCCACAGCTTTGAGCGGAATGATGAAGGGCAAGCGCGGGCTGATCATGGGCCTCGCCAACGACCGTTCGCTGGCGTGGGGGATCGCTAAGGCGCTTGCCGATGAAGGCGCGGAGCTGGCCTTCTCCTACCAGGGCGAAGCGCTCGAAAAGCGGGTACGACCGCTGGCCGAGCAGCTTGGCTCGAGCGTCCTCATCGATTGCGACGTCAGTTCCATGGAGGCGCTCGACAAGGCGTTCGCGGCTTTGAAGGCGAAGTGGGACAGCCTCGACTTCGTCGTTCACGCAATCGGCTTTTCCGACAAGAACGAGCTTCGCGGCAAGTTCGTCGATACCACGCTCGACAATTTCCTGCTGACGATGAACATCTCGGTCTACAGTTTGATCGCGGTGACCCAGCGCGCGCGGGCGATGATGAAGCCCGGCGGCTCGATCCTCACTCTCACTTACTATGGCGCCGAGAAGGTGATCCCGCACTATAACGTGATGGGAGTCGCCAAGGCGGGGCTGGAATCCAGCGTCAAATATTTGGCGATGGACCTCGGGCCCGAGGGCATCCGCGTCAACGCGATCTCGGCGGGCCCCATCAAGACTCTCGCGGCAAGCGGCATCGGCGACTTCCGCTACATCATGAAGTGGAACGAATATAATGCCCCGCTCCGCCGCAATGTCACCATCGAGGACGTCGGCGGGGCCGGTCTCTACCTGCTCTCCGACCTCGCCAGCGGGGTCACCGGCGAAATCCACCACGTCGACGCGGGCTACAACGTCGTCGGAATGAAAGCCGAAGACGCGCCGGACATCTCGACCGTTTAAGCCGCCGCTCTGCGGTGCCACCAGCGGCGCTTCACCGGCCCGGACTTGAGCACGGTGCGGCGGAACAGGCGGGCCGAGACATAAACGACGATCGCGATCCACAGCGCCTGCCACAGGATGGCGACGAGGTGCGGCCACAGCTCGGGCTGCTCGGCGGCGCGCGCGACCATCACCAGCGGCGAGGATAGCGGAATAATTGCTCCGGCGATCGCGACTGGCGAATCGGCGGACCCCACCGCCAGCGCCGCGAAGCCGAAGATCAGGACCTGCGCGACCGTCACCGGCATCGACAACGTTTGCACCTCGCGAACCGTCGAAGCCTGAGCGCCAATGCTGAGGAACACCGACCCCAACAGCAAATAATTCATCGCGAAATAGATCAAGGTAAGAAGCAGGAAGGCGGCAGAGCCCACCGCCGGCTGCGGGATCGATCCGGCGGCGCCGTGGGTGAACATCGACACGGCGGCAATGCCCGCGGCAAGCCACACCGCGATCCCCACGAGCGACGTCGCAAGCATTGCGAACAGCTTGCCGAGAAAGATGGATTCGATCGGAACCGCCGCCGCAAGCACTTCGATCACCTTGTTCGATTTCTCCTCGATCAACTGCGACAGCGTCATGCCCGCGAGGATGATCGTCAGGAAAAAGAGGATCATCTGCCCCATCTGCGCGGTGATCACCCGGGTCCGGTCGACCGATCCGCTCGACCGGCTGGTGGTCGTGACCTCGACAGGTCTGGATGGCGCCTTCGCCGCGCTCAGGAGCATCCGCATTTGCCCCGCGACGGAACCGTCCTTGTCGATTGCGCCGGTGAGGTGCGGGCTTTCGAAGCCGCCGGTCAGGACCGCGACGACGCTGTGATGCTTGGACGCAAGCAGGTCGCGGACCTGCGCAGCCGTGTCGCCGCTCGGCGGAACGCCGACAAGTTCGACCACGGGCCTGTCGCCCATCGCCTCACCGAGTTGCTCGCGCGCGGCGGCTAGCCTCGCGACATCAGCCTGTGAAGCGATGACCGCGACCCGCGGCCGTTCCGCCTGGCTCGCCACACGGGCGCCGATCCCGCCGAACATTGCTCCGAGAAGCACCGGGAACAAAGGTCCGATAAGGAAGAAGATGAAGGCCTTCGAGAAGACTGTCGCGGTGAAGTCGCGGCGGCCGACGACCCAGGCGGAGCGAAACAGGTGAGTCACTTTGCCGGTCCCTCGATCATTTGCGCAGCCGCCTTGTCGCCGGCGATCGCGACGAAGGCGTCGTGAAGGCCGGGTCGCTCGATCGCCAGAGTCTCGATCCCCGCTCCCCCATCGATCAACGCTTTCAGAAGCGGCTCCGGCCCGCTTTCCGGAAGCTCGAAAATCCACAGCTTCCCTTCGCGGCGCGAATCATCGGGAATGGCGCTTCGCCAGGGACCATCGTCGCTTCGGGTTCGGAGCCGGACGATCGGCCTGAGTTTCGCCCTCGCTTCGTCGACCGCGCCTTCGAATGCGACCTTGCCCTTGGCGATGATCGCGATCCGCTCGCACAGCCGCTCTGCATGGGCGATAACGTGGGTGGAGAAGATTATCGTGACTCCGCTCCGCGCCTCGCGGCGAATGAGCTCCTCGAGCCGCGCCTGGTTGATTGCGTCGAGTCCCGCGAATGGCTCGTCGAGCACCAGCAACCTCGGGCCATGGACGATGGTCCCGAGCAACTGCACCGTCTGCGCCATGCCCTTGGACAAAGTCCGGATCGGCTTCTTCGCCCAATCGCCGAGCCCATGCTCCTCCAGGAGCCTTTCCGCCCGGCGGCGGCCTTCGGCCAGGGGAAGGCCGCGAAGTGCACCCATAAAGGCGATTGCGTCGCGGCAGTGCATCGCCGGGTACAGCCCCCGCTCCTCGGGCAAATAGCCAATCTCCGGAGCCGCCTCGAGCGGCCGGTCGTGCCCGAGGACGTACCGCGTTCCGCTCGACGGATCGATGATCCCGAGCAGCATTCGCAGAGTCGTCGTCTTGCCAGCGCCGTTGGGACCGAGCATCCCGTAAATCGAACCCGTCGGAACGCCGAGGGTGACGCCGTCGACGGCACGCGTATCGCCGAAATCCTTGACGAGGTCCGCCGCTTCGACTGCCCATTCGCTCGATTGTGCTCGAAGCACCGGAATTCCTTAGAGAAACGGATTGAAACGAGTATTGGCCTCGAGCGTGGATAAAGGCGAAGGACTGAAAGAAGCAATAAGGGCGGAGGCGACAAGGCTCGGCTTCTCCGCCTGCGGCTTCGCGCGCGCCGATTGTGCACCGCAGGCCGGGCCGGACCTGATGCGCTGGCTTGGAGAAGGCCGCCACGGGTCGATGGAGTGGATGGAAACGCGCGCTCACCAGCGCGTGGCCCCAACCGCGCTATGGCCGGAGGCGCGGTCGGTCATCGCCCTGGGAATGAGCTATGCGCCCGAGGGCGATCCACTAGCTCTTGCGAGTGACGGCTCGGCGGGCCGGATTTCCGTCTATGCCCAGGGCCGCGATTATCACGACACAGTCAAGAAAGCGCTTAAGGCGCTGGCTCGGTGGCTGGTCGCCCAATCCGCCTGCGAGCTGAAGGTGTTCGTCGACACCGCGCCGGTCATGGAAAAGCCGCTCTCCGCCGCCGCCGGGATCGGCTGGCAGGGCAAGCATACCAACATCGTTTCGCGCGAGCATGGAAGCTGGCTGTTTCTCGGCGCCATTTTCACGACTCTCGAGTTCGAGCCTGACCAGCCGGCGCGCGACAATTGCGGGACCTGCACCCGCTGCCTCGACGCCTGCCCGACGCAAGCCTTCGATGGCGCTCGGCGGATCGATGCTCGCAAGTGCATCTCCTATCTAACGATCGAGCATAAGGGGCCGATCCCGAACGAACTCCGCAAGGCGATAGGCAACCGGATTTACGGTTGCGACGATTGCCTCGCGGTTTGCCCGTGGAACCGCTTCGCCGACGCGGCCGCGGCCAATCGCGCCTTCCTTCCCCGAGAGGAGCTGATCGCGCCGCGCCTCGCCGATCTTCTGGCATTGGACGACGCGGCGTTCCGCCAGAAATTCTCCGGCTCTCCAATCAAGCGGATCGGCGTGAAGCGGATGGTCCGCAACTGCCTGATCGCCGCCGGCAACAGCGGCGACCCGGCGCTGCTGCCATCGGTTCGGCGGCATTTGTCGGATGAGGACCCGGTTGTCGCGGAAGCCGCGGAATGGGCGCTGGCCGAGCTTCAGGGTGCCTCGATCGACGCGATGCAGAGCGCCTGATCGACGTCGCCAAGCGACCTCGAACGCGCATCGACATAAGTAACCCGGTAAGGAGCATTCCCCGACGGATAGAGATAGGCATCAAGGACGCACTGGTCGCTCCGGAACTGAAGCTTCAGGCTGTCGCCCTCGCGTATCTGCAGCGCGGGAGTGCCAAGCCGTCGGACCGCTTCCTCGGCGGTCAGGCCGATGATCGCTCCTCGAGTGTGGGTCGACTGCGGAATCTCGGACACAGGCTCGGTGCTCGGCTTAGGCGCGGTGGCGCAGGCTGCTGCGAGCAGCGTGATCGAGGCGGCTAGGAAACGGCGCATTGGCAAGTGATGGCCGCGCTGGATTCCCAGCGCAAGTTGCTACGAGCCTCCGCCGCCGCTAGGCGACCGCGATGAGCGAAAAAACAATCGACGTGCTGGCGATCGGAAATGCGATCGTCGACGTGATCACCGATTCCAATGACACCTTTCTTGCCAGTCAGGGCATGGCCAAAGGCTCGATGCGCCTGATCGACTCTGACGAGGCGGAGCGCCTTTACGCGGCGATGGGCCCTGGCCGCGAATTGAGCGGCGGATCGGCCGCCAACACCGTCGCCGGCCTCGCCGCTCTCGGACTCAAGACGGCATTTGTCGGGCAGATCGGCGATGACGAGCTCGGGGAAATCTTTGCCCATGACATCCGCTCGCTGGGTGTCGATTTCCGAACCCCTCCGCGCGCCGACGCGGGAGCAACCGCTCGCTGCCTGATCCTGGTGACGCCGGACGCGCAACGGACGATGAACACGTTCCTTGGCGCCGCCCAGCATCTCGACAAGAGCGCGATCGATCCGGCCGCGATCGCGGCGTCCCGGATCGTCTATCTCGAAGGCTATCTGTGGGACCCGGAGCAGCCGCGGGCGGCGATGGAAGCGGCGATCGACCAGGCTGGCTCGGCCGGCACCAGGGTCGCGTTCACTTTGTCCGACGGCTTCGTGGTCGAGCGCCACCGGGCCGACTTCGTCCGGCTTATCGACGAGGGGAAGATCGACATCCTGTTCGCCAACGAACAGGAGTTCCTTCACCTCGCGCAGGCCACCGATCTCGGCCCCGCGATCGAGGCTTTCGCCGGCAAGGTCCCAACCCTCGTCGTCACTCGAAGCGAACATGGAGCTCTCGCCTGCTCGGGCGAGGAGCGGGCCCGTGTCCACGCCGAGCCGATCGAGAAGCTGGTGGACACGACGGGCGCCGGGGACCTTTTCGCGGCGGGTTTCCTCGCCGGCCAGGCCAAGGGCAAGTCGCTGGAGGATTCGCTTCGGCTCGGCGCGATCGCCGCTTCTGAAGTGATCCAGCACTATGGCGCCCGGCCGGAGCTCGATCTCGCCGCTCTCGCGGCACCGCTGCTGCAATAGAAAAGGGGCCCCGGCGGGTTGCCGCCGGAGCCCCTCTCCCCCGTTATCCGCTCCGCAGCTAGATCTTGCCGCGGAAGGTGATCCCGAACGTGCGCGGCTCGCCGATGAACGATCCGTAAAGCTGAGTCGCGTGGTTCGGAACCGGCGAGCAGAAGCCGTTGACGGCCCCTGCGGTCGTGCACGAGCCCTGGATCGGCGCGTCGAACGCCACCTGCTCGAAATTCTCCTTGAACAGGTTCTGCGCCCACAGCTCGACCGACCAGGCGTTGTTCGGGCCGCGCAGACCGACTCGTGCATTCACGAGCGTGAACGAGCCCTGGTACTTTTCGATGTCGAGGTCGGAGCCGGTGTTGAACCCGCTCATGTAGCGGGCGTCGATATAGGCCAGGCCGCTAAGGCCGGTGCCGCCGATCGGCGGAGTCCAGGCGGCAGCTCCGGTCAACGTCCATTTATTGGAGTTGGAAAGCCGCGCCCCCGGCAACTGGAACAGGGCCGGAGTTAGCGCCTGCCCGTCCGCGCCGACCAGATTGTGGCGGTATTTCGTGTCCGCGTAGGTTACCCCGGCATTGAGGTCGAGGTAGCGCATCGGCCGGGTGAACGCTTCGATCTCCACGCCCTGGCTTCGAACGCCGGCCCTGGTGCCGCCGGTGCACGCGCCGCTGATCGCATTGTTGTCGGCGTCCGCACCACTGAGGCCGCTCTTACACGCGTTGATGTTCTCGACGATGAAGTTGAGGCCGTTGAATGTGTTCAGCTGGAAGTTCCTGAACAACTGGTGGAACACGGCGACGTTCAAGTCGAAGCCGGGCCCGTTGTACTTGGCGCCGAGCTCAAGCGCGTCGTTGGTTTCCGGCTTGAACTGAAGGTCGGCTCCAGAGGCGGTGAGGCCCTGGCAACCGGTTTGCGCAGCCGAGACGCACACCGCGCCGCTTCCGGACAAGGGCGGATTGGTGAACACGGTGGTTCCCGGCGTCGGCGGAACCGTCGTCGGCACCGTCTGTGCCCGCCAGAGCGCCGAGCGATCGAGATTGAATCCGCCTGCCTTGTAGCCGCGCGAATAGCTCGCGTAGGTCAACAACCTCGGGGTCGGCTTGTAGCTGAGAACAACCGTACCCGAGAGCTTGTTCTCCGTGCGCGAGTCATTGATCGCCATCGTTCCTCCCGGAACGCTCGGGATCACGCAGGCAAGCTGTTGGAGGGCGCTTCCTGACAACGCGGTGCAGAGCGTGTTGTTGTCGGAAAAAGCGGCGTCGAGCGTCTTGCGTTCGTGGGTGTAGCGAGCGCCCACCGTCAGATCGAGGCCTTGCGCGATCTCGAAGATATTGTGGGTGAACAGCGCCCAGTTGTTGCTCTTCTGGTTATAGCGGTCGTTTAGGCCGACATTATTCAGGCTCGAGCCAATGAAGCCGGGGCCGCCAAGAGCGATCGCCAGATTGGTGAAGCCGCTCGTTCCGAACGGCGCCGCGCCAAAGTTGATCGCCGGGACGAACGGCCCGAGCGCGGGGTTGTTCAGCCCCGCGAATGCGCCGAGCGCCGTGATCTGCGACGCGAGATTGGCTGCCGTCGTGAGCTGCCCCGCCGCGAGCGCGGCGTTGAACGAAGCGATTAGACCGCCCGCGGCGAGAGGCGCGTCGCGAAGGCCGGTGGCGACGAGCGGGTTGAAACAGGTCGGCGAGACGCCGGGAGCAAGCAGGCTTGCCGGTGCGCCCAGCCCGACGAAGTTCGCACCGACAAGGCAATTGCCGTAGCGGGCATAATCGCTTCCGTATGAGAGATTATCGAGGACCCGCAGCCGCTCGTTGGCGTAATAACCGCCGACCAGCCAGTCGAGCCGGTCGCCGAACGCCTTGCCATTGAGCCGAAGCTCCTGGGTGAACGTTTTGAAGCGGTTGGCCGAACCGCCGTCGCTATCTCGATAAAGGATATCGAGCTTGTTGAAGTCGGCATCCTGGCCGCGAACATAATCATTGTAGCGATAGGCGGTAATCGACGTCAGGCTCGCTCCGCCGAAATCCCAGTCGAGCTCGTTGGAGATTCCCCAATCGTCGACGGCGCTGTCATAATCGCGCCCCGGAGTGATGGAGACACGGCGCCGGTACGGGTCGTCCTGGATCATCGCTCCGAGCGCATTCTCGATCGCCGCGATGGTCGAGGGCGACTGGACGATGCTGCCGCCGACCGCGGTGGTGTCGTGGGTCGGAAGGAAGACCGCCGCGCAGCATTCCTCGCGACGCCGGGTGTAATCGACGATCAGGCGATCCGTGATGTCGGACGTCGGCTGGTAAAGAAGCTGCCCGCGAAGGAGCCAGCGGTCGCGGTCGTTGACGTCACGGCCGGAAACCACGTCTTTCAGGAATCCGTCACGCTTCATGTAAACGCCATCCACGCGGCCGGCGAGCGTGCTCGTAATCGGTCCGGTGATCGACGCCTCGGCGCGGCGCTCGTCGTAATTTCCGACGGTGATCGCTCCGTCGGCTTCGGTGTCGAAGCGCGGCTGGGCGGTGATGACCGAGATCAGGCCCGCCGAAGTATTGCGTCCGAACAGGGTGCCCTGGGGACCGCGAAGGACTTCGATCCGCTCCAGCGGGCCGAGTTCGGTGAGACCCATTCCGGCGCGGGCGCGATAGACGCCGTCGATAAACACGCCGACCGAGCCCTCGAGGCCGGGGTTGTCGCCGACGGTCCCGATACCGCGAATACGCGCCACCGCGGCGCCGCCTTCCGACGTCGTCGACGAAACGAGCAGCGACGGCGACAGCTGGTTCAGCTGCCGGATGTCGTGGGCGCCCGTCAGTTCGAGATTTTCGGCGGTGACCGCGCTGACCGCGAGCGGAACGTCGGAAAGCGCCTGGTTGCGCCGAGTCGCGGTGACGACGATGTCGCCCGTGTCCACAGGCTGCTGCGCCACGCCGGTGTTCGCGACCGCTCCCTGGTCGGCGGTGTTGGGCGGGTTGACTTCGCCCTGGCCGTTGGGGCCGGTGGCCTCCGTCGGCTGGCCGGGGCTGGCTTGCTGAGCGTAAAGCGGTGCAGGAATGGCGAGAATAGCTGCGGAAAGCAGCCACACGGATTTGCGCATTTTACCCTCCCAGGGCCCGCGGTGGCGGAGCCCGCTGGGGGAAAGCTAATCCAGGTCAATCAGCGACGGAAGCTGCAGACAGGATAAAGCGGAGAATCCACGGCTGTTGCTGCATTAATGCAACAGCATTACTCACTTTGGTTAAGCGCTTTCCGAAGACCCTCGGATCACTTCGGCGCGAGCACCATCAGCATCTGCCGGCCTTCCATGCGCGGGTGTGCTTCGACCTTCGCGACTTCGGCGGTTTGCTCCTGAACCCGGCGGAGAACCGCCATCCCGAGCTCGCCGTGCGCCATCTCACGGCCGCGGAAGCGCATCGTGACCTTCACCTTGTCGCCGTCCTCGATGAACTCGAAGACCTTCTTCATCTTGGTGTCATAGTCATGATCGTCGATGTTCGGACGCATCTTGATCTCCTTGATCTCCTGCGTCTTCTGCTTCTTGCGCTGCTCGTTGGCCTTCTTCTGCGCCTCGTACTTGTAGCGGCCGATGTCGAGGAACTTGGCGACCGGCGGATCGGAATTGGGGGAGATTTCAACGAGGTCGAGACCGACGCCCTGCGCCTGCTCGAACGCTTCACGCGTATACATCACGCCCAGGTTTTCGCCGTTCTCATCGATGACCCGGACTTTCGGGCTCTGGATGAATTCGTTGTAGCGGGGACCGGAAAACTGCGGCGGCGTCTGCGCTCTGCGCGGATAGGGCGGGGGTATAGTCGTCTCTCCAATCAGTTATAGCGTTGATTGCGCGAATTAAGCGTTCACCGGCGCTTTGAAAAGGCTGAGGACGAAGGAACGCGACTCTTTTGCCGCGGGCTGTTGCGGCAGCGTGTCAGGCGCCCGCGCGCAAATCGGGCGGGACGATCTCGGAGGCGATGGCCTCGACCGCCTCGTCGAGGCTCATCACCAGCTGCCGCTCTTCGGAGCCGAGGCGGCGGAGCGCGACCGTTCCTTCGTCCGCCTCGCGCTTGCCGACAACCAGCAGGAGCGGGACCTTGGCGAGACTATGCTCGCGCACCTTGTAATTGATCTTCTCGTTCCTGAGGTCGGTCTCGACGCGGATCCCGCGAGCCTCCAGCTTCGCTGCAACATGCTGAGCGTAATCGTCGGCTTCGGAGACGATCGTCGCGACCACCGCCTGCACCGGCGCCAGCCACAGCGGGAACTTGCCCGCATAATGTTCGATCAGGATTCCGATGAACCGCTCGAACGTCCCAAGGATCGCCCGGTGGAGCATCAGCGGCGAGCGCTTCTCGCCATCCGCGGCGACATAGGTCGCGCCGAGCCGCTGCGGCATCTGCGGGTCGAGCTGCAGCGTCCCGCACTGCCAGGTCCGCCCGATCGCGTCCTGGAGGTGGAACTCGAGCTTGGGCCCGTAGAATGCGCCCTCTCCCGGGAGCACCTCGTAATCGAGGCCCGTCTCCTTCAGCGCGGTTTCGAGATCGGCCTCGGCGCGGTCCCATTCTTCGTCGGTCCCGATCCGCTGCTCGGGCCGGGTCGCGAGCTTGACCTTGTAATCGGCGAACCCGAGGTCGCGGTAGATAACGTCGAGGAGCGCGCAGAACGCCTTGGTTTCCTCGACCAGTTGCTCGTGCGTGCAAAAGATATGGGCGTCGTCCTGGGTGAACTGGCGGACGCGCATGATCCCGTGGAGCGCTCCGTGCGGTTCGTTCCGGTGGCAGCAGCCGAACTCCGCGAGCCGCAGCGGAAGCTCGCGGTAGCTGGTGATGCCTTGCTTGAAGACCTGGACGTGCGCCGGGCAATTCATCGGCTTCAGCGCCATCAGCTCGGCATCGCCGGTGATCACCGGCTTGCCTTCTTCGGTTGAGGGGATCTCGTCGGGAACGACGAACATGTTCTCGCGGAACTTGCCCCAGTGACCGGACAGCACCCACAGCTTGGAATCGATCAGCTGCGGAGTCTTGATCTCGCGATAGCCGGCAGCATCGAGCCGCCGCCGCATGTACGCTTCCAGCTGGCGCCAGATGAGATAGCCCTTGGGGTGCCAGAAGACGCTCCCGTGCGCTTCGGCCTGGAGGTGGAACAGGTCCATCTCCGCGCCGATCTTGCGGTGGTCGCGTTTTCCCGCTTCCTCGAGTCGGACGAGATAGGCGTCGAGCTGCTTCTTGTTGAGCCAGGCGGTCCCGTAGATCCGGCTCAGCATCGGGTTCTTGGGATCGCCCCGCCAGTAAGCGCCGGAGACCCGCGTCAGCTTGAACGCCTGCGGGTCGAGCTTTCCGGTCGACGTGAGATGCGGGCCGCGGCACAGGTCGACCCAGGCGCCCTCGCCTTCGCCGGTCCGGTACATGGTGATGGTCTCGCCCTCGGGCAGCTCCATCACCCATTCGGCCTTGAACGCCTCGCCCTGCTTCTCGAAGAAGGCGCGAACCTGATCGCGGGTCCAAACCTCGCGGCACAGCCGCTTGTCCTCGCGGATGATCCGCCGCATTTCTTCCTCGATCAGCGGAAGCTCTTCCTCGGTGAAGGCGCCGTGCTCGGCGGTCGGAGCGAAGTCGTAATAGAAACCATCGTCGGTCGCCGGACCGAAGGTAATCTGGGTTCCGGGAAACAGGTTCTGCACCGCCTCGGCGAGGATGTGCGCGAAGTCGTGGCGGACCAACTCGAGCGCGTCCTTCTCGTCCCGCGAGGTAACGAGCGCGAGGCTGGAATCGCTTTCGATCGGCCGGTTGAGGTCACGAAGCTCGCCGTCGACGCGCGCCGCGAGCGCGGCCTTGGCAAGCCCCGGCCCGATCGCCGCCGCGATATCCGCGGGTGTCGAGCCTTCCGGCACTTCCCGGACCGATCCATCCGGAAGTGAAATCTTGAACATCTTCGTCATTTCATCTGCGCCTTACCTGCGCCGCCGCACCGCCTCAAGCTGGTGCGCGACACTTCCGATCGCAAGCATGCAGTAAAGCGTGCT
>JBDZVP010000149.1:0-2336 GCA_040255765.1 Sphingomonadales bacterium
CGCCCGCGCAGAACCCCAACGCCATCAAGACGCACAACCCGAAAATCTCCCGCGAGGCCTCGAAGACGATCCAGCAGCTGCAGAAGGACGTCAACGACAGGAATACAGCGGCGATCGCTGCTGACGTGGCGGCTGCAAACGCCGCCGCCAAGACCAATGACGACCGCTATGTCATCGGAATCCTGCAGCTGAAGGCCGCGGCGCAGGCGAACGACAATGCCGGGGTCGCCGCGGCGATCGAAGCGATGCTGGCTTCCGGCTCCGTGACCCAGGAAGAGAAGTTCCCGCTCTACCTCAATCTCGCCCAGACCTATTCCGCGCTCAACCAGGATGCCCGCGCGGCCCAGGCCTATACGCAGGCGCTTCAGCTCAATCCGAATAGCGTCGACGCGACCGCAGGCCTCGCCGAGGCCAAGGTCGGAGCTGGTCAGGCAGCCGAAGGCCTCGCGCTGCTCGAGAAAGGTATCGCCCTTCAGTCGGCGACTGGCGGCCACGCTCCCGAGAAGTGGTACACGCGCGCTCTCCAGATCGCCTACAAGGCGAAGCTGCCGCAGGCCTTGCAGATCGCCCGCGACTGGATCGCCGCTTACCCGACGTCCAACGCATGGACCAATGCTCTGGCGGTGTACCAGAACTTGGAGTCGCTCGACGACGCGCAGACGCTCGACCTGCTCCGGCTTAAGCGCGCGACCGGTTCGCTCGCTCCTGCCGATTACTTCAACTATGGCGATCTTGCCGTTCGGCAGGGTTATTCGGGCGAGGCCAAGGCCGTGCTCGAGGAGGGCTTCGCCGCCAACAAGATCGAGAAGAGCAATGCGAGCTTCAGCCAGCTCTACACGCTCGCTTCCCAGAAGAGCCAGGGCGACAAGGCGAGCCTTGCGGCCGCTCCGGTGGCAAGCGCCTCGGCGAATCTCACGACCGGAACCGGGGATGCCTGGTTCGGCTACGGCGATTACGCGAAGGCCGCCGAGTTCTACAAAGCCGCGCTCGCCAAGGGCGGCGACGCCAACCGGAACAACCTGCACCTGGGAATGGCTCTGGCCCGCGCCGGCGACAAGGCGGGAGCAGCCGCTGCCTTGAACAAGGTCACCGGACCGATGGCGGAACTCGCCAAGTTCTGGCTGGTATATGCCAACGCCAAAGCCTGATCCGGCTTTATCATCCCAAATACGAAGAGGCCGCCTCCGGGCGGCCTCTTTTTTGCCCGTCAAACCGGCGTCAATTGCTGTCCCGTTTCGGGATAGTTAACCAAGTGCATCTTCCGCTGCTGTTCGCCGGGGATAGAGCGGGACGGTGGAAATCCTTCCACTGGATAGAATCGCGAGTGAGACGGTGCGCTTCGACGATCGCTTGACCACCGTGCTGGAGCAGCCGGCAGCGACGGCGCACGACCGTGCGATCCGCTGGCGCCAGCTCGTCGAGCTCGTCGCCCGGGCGCCAGGCGAGGCGAGTAGCGATTTAACCCGCCGCGCTCTCGAGGCGATCCGGAACGACCGCGAGCTGGTCGAAGAGCGCGTTCGAATTGCCACGGCCCTGGCCGTCGCATCGATGCCTTGCTCATCGGATCTCGTTGCTCTCTTCGCGGAGGACCGGCTCACCGTCGCCGCCCCTATCCTTGCAAGCGCACGGCTCACGGCGTCGGAATGGAGGCAAGTCACTCTTTGCGCGAGCGAGGAGTCCCGGGCCTTCATTGCGGCAATGCGCGCCGACGAGCGGGCCGCGTCCGCTCCCGCCACGCCCCATTCCGACACTTCCGGGCCCATCCCGTCGATCAGCGAAGTCGTCGCCCGGATCGAACGGTTGCGCAATATGCGCGAGATCGGGCCGGAGGCCGCCCCGATCGAAGCCGCCCAATCGCCGCGACTTTTCCGCTGGGAATGCAACGAGGCGGGGGAAATCGATTGGGTCGACGGCGCTCCGAGGGGCGCGCTGGTCGGCCAATCGATCGCCCAGGCCAGCGCCGGAGCGGGAGTCGATCGCTCAGTTGAACGCGCTTTTGCGTCGCGGGCCCCATTTCACGACGGCCTCCTCGACCTTCCGCGCGATGCGGCCGTCGGCGGGACCTGGAAAATCAGTGGAATTCCGGCCTTCGAGCGCTCGACCGGGCGGTTCGCCGGCTATCGGGGAGTCGCCGAGCGATCCGCCGAGAGCGTGAGCGCGGCCGACCCGACATCGCTTCGCGAGCTCGTCCACGAGATCAAGACTCCGCTCAACGCGATCATCGGCTTCGCCGAAATCATAAACGGTGAATATCTGGGCCCCGCCGACAGTGCCTACCGGCAGCGGGCGGGCGAGATCGTCACCCAGGCCCGGCTCCTCTTGAGCGCGATCGAGGA
>JBDZVP010000060.1:0-2350 GCA_040255765.1 Sphingomonadales bacterium
GGCCCGAGCCGACATTCCTCATCACCAAGCCGTTCCAGCGCTCGACGGTCAAAGCGGCGATCGCCCAGGCCCTGTTCTTCGACGCCGCGACGGTGCCAGCCTAGTCCAGTCGCCTCGCAATCGTTGCGGCGCGGGAACATGGTTCCACAAGCCGCGTTGGCTTTGACAACAACATCCTTTGCGAGCGAGGCAATGGTACAAGAGCCGAGGGAACATCTGACGACGACGGAGGCCCGAACCGGGGTCACCCCGCACGTGACCCGCTATGTGCTGGGTTGGGGCCTCGGCCTCGTCGTCCTGATCTTCCTGATCCTGCTCATCGTCTATTGACCCCGCGCAGTCAGAAAGTCTCGCCAGCACAATGATAATTCCAGGTTCAGCGTACCGGCTCCAGGAGCGCGTGCGAGCAGGAGCAGTGGGGCCATATGAGCACGCGCGATAAGGAAAATGACGAAGCCGAGGCAAAGCCCGAGCCGGTTCCGCTTCCAGACCCGGAGTTCAAGGAACAGCTCGCTGCGGTGATCCCGCACCTGCGCGCGTTCGGCCGCTCGCTTTCGGGAAGCCGCGACCTTGCCGACGATCTGGTCCAGGAGACGCTTCTGAAGGCATGGGCGGCGCGCAAGCGCTTCCAGGCCGGCACCAACATGCGCGCCTGGACTTTCATCATCCTTCGCAACCTGTTCCTCAGCCAGATGCGCCGGGCGCGGTTCAAGGGCGAATGGGACGATTTGACGGCCTCGAAGATCCTCGCCGCTCCGGCGAGCCAGGACCGGCATATCGAGCTTGCCGACATGCAGAGGGCCCTGATGCATCTTCCGCAACCGCAGCGCGAGGCGTTGATCCTCGTCGGTGCGGGCGGGTTCGCCTATGAAGAAGCGGCGGAAATCTGCGGGTGCGCGGTCGGCACGATCAAGAGCCGGGTGGCGCGCGGCCGGGTCGCTCTTGAAGGGCTCCTGTCGAGCGGAAAGCTTCCGTCCCGGCGCCAGCACAAGACCGACCCCGACAAGTCGGCGCTCCAGACGATCATGGGCGAGGTGGACGATCTCAGCCGGGATTTGTGAATTCCTCCCCGGCAGCGGGGAGGACTAATTCAGCTTCTTGAGAAGTTCGGCGAAGTCACGGTCGCTCGGCTCTTCCGCGGCAGCCTGGAAGGCACGCCGGAGCGCGGTCATGACGCCGACGTGCTCGGGCGGCATGTCCAAGCAGATCGGTTGCCGATCCTGCTCTGTGAATGTTGTTGCCATCGACTTGTGACTCTTCATCTTTTTCCAAAACGACGAGCCCGGACGGAAGTTTCCTTGTTTCGCTGATTGGTGCAGAGGCGGAATGTGACAAAAATGCCGCATGCCAACCGCGCGGACGCGATCGAGCGAGCCCGGATCCACGCTCCCTTCCTTCGGGATTCGATGGAAGCGCGGCCGGACATCGTCGAGGCCTTCGTTAACGATGGCCCGGAAAAAGCGGCGGATCAGGCGCTTCAGGCTGGCGGCGAAACGGTCGAGGCAGAGCTTCGGCGGAGGCGCCGTTCGCTCTCGCTGGCGGTCGCGCTCGGCGACCTTTCCGGGGAGTTGTCGCTCGAGCGGGTGACTGCCCTCCTGTCGGATTTTGCCGACTATGCCATCGACCGGGCGATCGAAGCGGCCGTGGCCGAGCTTCTCCCCGGCGAGCGCGCGAATGGCCTTGCGGTGATCGCTCTGGGCAAGCTCGGCAGCCGGGAACTCAATTTCTCGTCCGACGTCGACCTCGTCCTTCTGTTCGACCCGCTTACACTGCCCCGCAGGCAACGCGACGAGCCGGGCGATTCCGCAGTCAGGATTGGCCGGCGGATCGTCGAAATCCTGCAGAAGCGGACCGAGGAGGGCTTCGTCGAGAGGGTCGACCTCCGGCTGCGCCCTTCACCCGAAGTCACGCCCATCGTCCTGCCGTTGAACGCGGCGATCTCCTATTACGAATCCGCTGCGCTCGGCTGGGAGCGAGCGGCCTTCATCCGTGCCCGTTGCTGCGCCGGCGACCGGCGGCTCGGCGACCGATTCCTCGACGCGGTCGAGCCGTTCGTCTGGCGGCGAGCGCTCGATTTCGGGGCGATCGAGGAGGTTCGGTCGATCAGCGAGCGCATCCGCGACCATTATTCGAAGGGCCAGACCTTCGGTCCCGGATTCGACCTCAAGCGCGGGCGCGGCGGAATTCGCGAGGTCGAGTTCTACGTTCATGCCCAACAACTGGTCCACGGAGGGCGTGATCCCGAACTTCGGGCCGGCGCGACGCTCGACGCAATTTCCGCGCTTCGAGATGCCGGGCATTTCACCCCGGACCTCGCCGGCGACCTTGCCGAGGCTTACCGCCGGCTGAG
>JBDZVP010000060.1:2450-12416 GCA_040255765.1 Sphingomonadales bacterium
CGCTTGAAGAGCTCGGCTTTCCGGATGTCGACTCGGCGGTTCGACGGGTTTCCGAGTGGCGGTCGGGGCGGCCGCGCTCGCTGCGCTCGTCGGCCGCGAAACAGGCTTTTGAGGCGATGCTCCCGGCGCTCCTCGCGGCAATCGGCAAGAGCGATGACCCCATGCGGGCGCTCAATCGCCTCAGCGACGTGGTCGAACGCGTGCCGAGCGGAGTGAATTTATACCGATTGCTCGAAGCGCGGCCGGGGCTGACGAGCTTGCTCGCGAGAATTCTCGCCCACGCACCGGCTCTGTCGGATCAACTGGCGCGGCGGCCGGAATTGCTCGATTCGCTCCTCGATTCCTCCTGCTTCGATCCGCCACCACCGGCCGGCGAATTTGCCGAATTCCTGGAGAGCGAAGTCGAAGGGCAGCCGTTCGACATGGCGATCGATCGCGCCCGGCGGCTGATCAACGAGCGCCGGTTCGCGCTTGGCGTCCAGCTGATCGACCTTCGCGAAGACCCGCTGAAGGTCGGGGAAGGTTATGCGAAGGTCGCCGAAGGGGCGCTCAATGCACTCGCGGACGCAGCGGTCGCCGAATTCGAAGAGGCTCACGGCCGCTTTCCAGGTGCCGAGCTCTTGATCCTAGGCCTCGGACGGCTCGGTGGCGGAATCCTCACCAACGCCTCCGACCTCGACGTCATCTATCTTTTCACCAACCCCCCAGCCGAGCAGTCCGATGGGCCCAAGCCGCTCGGACCGGCTAATTATTTCAACCGCTTGGCCAACCGGGTCACCGCGGCGCTGAGCGTTCCGACCTCGGCCGGGCCGCTCTATGACGTCGACACGCGGCTTCGTCCGCAAGGATCGCAGGGGATGCTCGCCGTCTCGTTCGAAGCGTTCGGGACCTACCAGCGCAATGAAGCCTGGACCTGGGAGCATATGGCGCTGGCGCGAGCGCGCCCGGTCTACGGTTCGGAAGGGGCCCGCGCGGAGGCGTCGGCCCTGGTGTCGGAAATCCTCAACGCACCTGGAGATCCGGAGAAGGTTCTCGCCGATGCAGTGAAGATGCGGGGCGAGATCGAACGCCACAAGCCGCCTTCCGGCCCACTCGACGTGAAGCTTGGGCCGGGCGGGCTCATCGACCTGGAATTCGCAATCCATGTCCTTCAATTGACGAGCAAAAAGGGCCTGCAGCCCCGGCTGGAAACAGCGATCGACGCACTTCTGGCCGAAGGTTTTATCAATGAAAACATTGTGTCTGCGCAACACTTGCTGACGCAAATGCTGATTACGATTCGCCTGATCGCTCCGGAGACGACGTCTCCGAGCGAAGAAAGCTGCGAGCTCATGGCAAGGGCCTGCGGTTCCGAAAGCTGGCGCGAGCTTCTTGCCCGGCACGACGAGGCACGGCAGAGCGTCCAGGCATTGTGGACGCAAGTGAAGGAAGGGAAGCGGCGATGATCTCGGAAGGCGACAAGGCACCGAAGCTGGAGGTTGCGACGAGCGATGGGCAGTCCGTCAGCCTGTCCCGGCCAGGCAAGCCGCTGGTGCTCTATTTCTATCCGAAGGACGACACTTCGGGCTGCACCCGCGAAGCGCAGGATTTCACCGCGCTCGCCGGCGACTTCGCGAAGGCCGGAGCGCTGGTCGTCGGGGTCTCGCGAGACCCGATGAAGAAGCACGAAAAGTTCATCGCCAAATACGACCTGGCGGTACCGCTCGCGTCCGACGAGGACGGACGGATTTCAGATGCGTTCGGAACCTGGGTCGAAAAGAGCATGTACGGCCGCAAATATATGGGCATGGAGCGTTCCACCTTCCTGATCTCGGCCGACGGGGAAGTTCTCAAGGCATGGCGCAAGGTCAAAGTGCCCGGGCATGCCCAGGAGGTGCTTCGCTCCGTCGGCGAGATTTAGGTGGCGTTTGAAAGGGCGGCGGCGGCGTGATAGCGCGCTCGCCAGAGAGGAGCATTCGCGTTGGCCGAGTTCACGCTTCCGAAGAACAGCAAGATCACCCGGGGCCGCACCTACAAGGCGCAGGCCGGGGAGAGATTGAAGACTTTTAAAGTCTACCGCTACGATCCTGACAACAGCGCCAATCCGCGCTGGGACCGCTACACGATCGATCTCGCCAAATGCGGCCCGATGGTCCTCGACGCGCTCATCAAGATCAAGAACGAGATCGACCCGACTCTGACCTTCCGCCGCTCCTGCCGCGAAGGGATTTGCGGCTCCTGCGCGATGAACCTCGACGGCCGCAACGGGCTCGCCTGTACGACCCCGATCGAGGACCTGAAAGGCGAAATCCAGATCACGCCGCTTCCGCACATGGAGGTGGTCAAGGACCTCGTTCCCGACCTCAACCACGCTTATGCGCAATATGCGTCGATTCAGCCGTGGTTGAAGACCGTCACTCCAGCCCCTTCGGGCAAGGAACGGCTGCAGTCGCCGGAGGATCGCGCCAAGCTCGACGGTCTTTACGAGTGCATCCTGTGTTTCTGCTGCACGACCGGCTGTCCGAGCTATTGGTGGAACCCGGAAAAATATCTCGGCCCCGCGGTCCTCCTGCAAGCCTATCGCTGGATCGCCGACAGCCGCGACGAAGCGACCGGCGAGCGGCTCAATGAGCTCGAAGATCCGTTCCGTCTGTACCGCTGCCATTCGATCATGAATTGCGCGAACGTTTGTCCGAAGGGTCTCAACCCGGCGAAGGCGATCGCCGAGGAGAAGAAGCTCATCGCGGAGCGGCTTGTTTGAACGACGAGACTCGGCCCGGCACTGCGGCGGGCCTGGAGGATGTCGGCCTGCCGGCCGGCGCTCAGGAGGACCCGGATAACCCCGGCTGGTTCAGCTGGGGCGAATTCCCGCGGAGCTCGTTTGCGGCTGCGACCGGGAGACTGCTGTTCAGGCCGGGCGGGCCTGGCCGCGGCCTGTGCCGGATGTTCCCAACCGAAGCGCACATGAACATGGGCGGATCGATCCACGGCGGGGCGGTGATGAGTTTCATCGACATGAGCCTGTTCGCGGGCGGCCGCTGCGCTGGAATGGCCGAGGGCCATTACGTCACTCTCGACATGACGACCCATTTTCTCGCCCGGGGCCGCGCCGGGATACCGCTCGACTCGCACGTCGAGCTGGTCAGGCAGACTCGCGGCCATGCGTTTCTCCAGGGGGTCGTCAAACAGGACGGCGAGCCCTGTTACAGCTTCACCGGCACGCTGAAGCGAATTCGGGATCGAAACGCGCCGGCATGAGCGGCCCCGTCGGCCGCGCCTATGCGCAGCTCCTCCTCGATCATGAACTGAAGGCCGACTCCGCGCAGGAGCGTGCGGTGACCGCCCTCGACCGGCTGGCCCAGGCGCTGAAACCCAGCAGGGGCGGAATGTTCGGCCTTTTCGGCAAGCGCAAGGCAGGGCCGGACGGAGTCTATCTTTGGGGCGGCGTAGGACGAGGCAAATCCATGCTGATGGACCTCGCCTTCATGCATATCGGCGTCGAGCCAAAGCGGCGCGTGCACTTTCATGCCTTCATGCTCCAGACTCACCAGCGGCTGAAGGAAGCACGGAGCGACGAAGAGGGCGATCCGATCGAGGAGGTGGCGGAAATCGTTGCGGAGGAGGCGAAGCTGCTCTGTTTCGACGAGATGCAGATCACCAATCCCGCCGATGCGATGATCCTGTCGCGACTGTTCGAGAAATTGCTAGACCGGGGCGTTCGGGTGATCGCCACGTCGAACCGCCCGCCGAACGATCTCTACAGGGATGGGCTCAACCGCGAGCTGTTCCTGCCGTTCATCGCGACCATCGAGAGCCGTTTCGACGTGGTCGAGGTGAATGGGCCGACCGATTACCGGCTCGACCGTCTCGCTGGCGTGGACGTCTGGCACGTGCCGAACGGGCCCGAGGCTACCGAGGCGCTTAGCAAAGCCTTCTTCCAGCTTACCGATTACGCGGTGGAGGACCGGGCCAAGGTTCCGAGCGAGGAGCTTGAGGTCGGCGGCGGACGGACTCTGCACGTCCCCAAGAGCCTGAAGGGAGTCGCGGTCTTCTCCTTCAAGCGGCTGTGCGGCGAGCCGCGTGGGGCCGCGGACTATCTCGCGATCGCGCAGCGCTTCCACACGGTCATCATCGTCGGAATCCCCGTGATGGGACCCGAGATGCGCAACGAAGCCACGCGATTCGTCACCTTGGTCGACGAACTGTACGAGCATCGCGTGAAGCTCCTCGCCGCGGCCGACTCGGAACCGGCCGGCCTCTACCCTTCGGGCGATGGAAGCTTCGAATTCCAGCGCACGGTCAGCCGCCTCGAGGAAATGCGGAGCGCCGACTATCTCGCCGAAGGCCACGGCCTCGCGGCTTGACGCTTCGTGCCGGAAGCGTAGCTTTCCGCCACTCATTCCGGGGGAGATACCGACCATGCATCGTTTTGCACTTCTGCTTGCCTGCGTTTCGACCTGCGCTCTTGCGCAGGCGGCGCCGACAGCGATCACGTCGCCGCCGCCATCCACACTCGCCAATGCACCCAAGCTGACCCCGCAGTGGGAGCAGAAGGCCCGGGAGATTTACAAGACCGCGGTCGAGACTCCGACCGTTGCCGGCAGGCACATGGTCCCGCAGCTCGCCAATTACCTTGCCGGGCAGTTGAAGGCTGCCGGCTGGGCGGAGAGCGACATCCACGTGCTTCCCTACGAATCGCTCAACGACAAGCAGACCGCCGCTCTGATCGCGCGCTGGCCGTCGGCGAATCCAACCCGGAAACCGATGCTGATCATTGCTCACATGGACGTGGTCGAGGCGCTTCCGAGCGACTGGACCACCGATCCGTTCAAGCTGGTCGAGAAGGACGGCTATTTCTACGGACGGGGAAGTGGCGACGACAAGGGCGGGCTGGTCCCGGCGATGGTCGCGTTGATGAAGCTGAAGGCCTCCGGGTTCAAACCCGACCGCGACATCGTCATCCTGTTCACCGGTGACGAAGAAACGCAGGGCAAGGGCGCCGAGCTTGGCGCCACCGAATGGCGCAAGTGGACCGAGGCGGAGTTCGTGCTCAACGCCGACGCGGGCGGAATCGCCTTCACCCGCGACGGGAGCCCGCTCGGCGCCGGGCTCCAGACGTCGGAGAAGACCTACCAGAGCTATTATTTCCGGACCCACAACCCCGGCGGGCATAGTTCGCGTCCCCGGCCCGACAATGCGATCTACGAGCTCGCCGATGCCCTGAAGGCGCTTCAGAACCACCGGTTCACGCCGATGATGACAGAGACGACCCGGGAATATTTCACCGCGCGCGCCAAGCAGGAAGGGGACAGTGAGCTGGGCCAGGCGATGCGCCGCTGGCTCGCCAATCCCAATGACGGCGAGGCCGCCGACATCATCGAGGCCAATCCGCTTGAGGTCGGCGTGACCCGCACCCGCTGCGTGGCGACGATGCTCAAGGGCGGGCACGCGGAAAACGCGCTTCCGCAGCTCGCCGAGGCGACGGTCAATTGCCGGATCATGCCGGGGGTCGAGCCGCCGACTGTCCAGGCCGAGCTTCAGAAGCTTGTAGGGCCCAAGGTCGAAATAACGCCTTATCCGGATACCGGCCATCCGACTCCGGTGTCACCGCTGCGGGCCGACGTTGTGAAGGCCTACACCGACGCAGTCCACGCGCGCTTCCCCAACCAGCCGATCATCCCGCAGATGAGCACCGGCGCGACCGACGGGCTGGAGTTCAGGGCGCGGGGAATGCCGGTCTATGGAGTGGACGGCGGCTGGGGCGTTTCGCCAGACGACGAGCGCGCGCACGGCAAGGACGAGCGCATTCCCGTCCAGTCGCTGTGGGACAATATCCTCCACTGGGAGCACATGGTGAAAGAACTGGCGAGCTAGGCTCAGCGCGGTTCAAGACAAAAGGGCCGGAGGATTGCTCCCCCGGCCCTTCCTTTTCGACTGATGTCGGTGGGTGGATTAGAAATCCATTCCGCCCATTCCGCCCATTCCACCGGCGCCCATCGGCATTGCCGGCTTGTCTTCCGGCACTTCGCTGACCGCAGCTTCGGTGGTGATCAGCAGCCCGGCGACGCTGGACGCGTCCTGGAGCGCGGTGCGGACGACCTTGGTCGGGTCGATGACGCCGGCCTTCACGAGGTCCTCATACTGATCGGTCGCGGCATTGAAGCCGAGCTTCTCGTCCTTCGAGTCGACCAGCTTGCCGGCAACGACGGCGCCGTCGAAGCCCGCATTCTGGGCGATCTGGCGGACCGGCGCCTGGAGCGCCTTGCGGACAATGTCGATGCCGCGGGTCTGGTCCTCATTCTCACCCTTGAGGCCGTCGAGCGCCTTGGCTGCGTAGAGCAGGGCAGTGCCGCCGCCCGGGACAATGCCTTCCTCGACCGCGGCGCGAGTCGCGTGGAGAGCGTCGTCGACGCGGTCCTTGCGCTCCTTCACCTCGACCTCGGTGGCTCCGCCGACCTTGATCACCGCGACCCCGCCGGCGAGCTTGGCAAGCCGCTCCTGCAGCTTCTCGCGGTCGTAATCGGAGGTGGTGTTCTCGATCTGCTGGCGGATCGCGGCGACCCGGCCTTCGATCGACTCGCGGGTGCCCGAACCGTCGACGATGGTGGTGTTGTCCTTGTCGATGGTCACGCGCTTGGCGGTGCCGAGCATTCCGACAGTGACGTTCTCGAGCTTGATGCCGAGATCCTCGCTGATCATCTCACCGCCGGTGAGGATCGCGATGTCCTCGAGCATCGCCTTGCGGCGATCGCCGAAGCCCGGAGCCTTGACGGCGGCGACCTTGAGCCCGCCGCGCAGCTTGTTGACGACGAGCGTTGCGAGAGCCTCGCCCTCGATGTCCTCGGCGATGATCAGCAGCGGACGACCGGCCTGGACGACGGCTTCCAGGATCGGAAGCATCGCCTGCAGGTTCGACAGTTTCTTCTCGTGGATGAGGATGTACGGATCGGCGAGCTCGACCTGCATCTTCTCGGGGTTGGTGATGAAGTAAGGCGACAGATAACCGCGGTCGAACTGCATGCCTTCGACGACGTCGAGCTCGAACTCGAGGCCCTTGGCTTCCTCGACGGTGATCACGCCTTCCTTGCCGACCTTCTCCATCGCCTCGGCGATCTTGTGGCCGATTTCGCTATCGCCGTTGGCCGAGATTGTGCCGACCTGCGCGATTTCGTTGGAGCCGGAGACGTCCTTCGAGCGCTTGGCGATGTCCTCGACGACCTTTTTGACGGCGATGTCGATGCCGCGCTTCAGGTCCATCGGGTTCATTCCCGCGGAAACCGACTTCATGCCTTCGCGGACGATCGCCTGGGCAAGAACCGTCGCGGTCGTGGTGCCGTCGCCGGCGATGTCGTTGGTCTTCGAGGCGACCTCGCGGACCATCTGCGCGCCCATGTTCTCGAACTTGTCCTTGAGCTCGATTTCCTTGGCGACGGTGACGCCGTCCTTGGTGATGCGCGGAGCGCCGTAGCTCTTGTCGAGAACGACGTTGCGGCCCTTGGGGCCGAGCGTCACCTTGACCGCATCGGCGAGGATGTCGACGCCGCGAAGAATGCGCTCCCGCGCGTCGCGGCTGAATTTCACGTCCTTGGCTGCCATCTGGCTACCCTTTCCTTAAATCGAATGTTCCCAATGTTCGCAGTGACGAGCGCCATTTGCTCGCCCGCGAAAAGTCAGGCGACGATCCCGAGGATGTCGCTTTCCTTCATGATGATCAGGTCTTCACCGTCGATCTTCACCTCGGTGCCCGACCATTTGCCGAACAGGATCTTGTCGCCGGCCTTGACGTCCAGCGGCGTGACCTTGCCCTCTTCGCTCTTGGCGCCACCGCCGACTGCGACGACTTCGCCTTCCTGCGGCTTTTCCTTGGCGGTGTCGGGAATGATGATCCCGCCCGCGGTCTTCTCGTCAGCCTCGACACGGCGGACGAGGACTCGATCATGAAGCGGCCTGAAGCCCATTGTGGTAGACCCTTTTTCCAAAGTTGAACTGGTCTGGCACTCTAACAAGGAGAGTGCCAGCGACGGCGGCGATATGGTTGCGGCCTGCCCGTCCGTCAACAGTTTCGGCGAAGCGAAAATGATCACGAGTGTTTTGAGAGGACCAGCCCGAGCCTTTCGCGCATCGACCAGCGCGCGAGCATGAGAATTGCCACCGCCGCGAGGCCGCTGGCTAGGCCGACCCAGATGCCGAGACCCTTCCAGTCGGCTCCGAAGGCCAGCCAGGAGCCGATTCCGAGCCCGACGCCCCAATAGCCGAACGCCGCGAACAGGAGCGGCCAGCGGGTGTCGTGAAGGCCGCGAAGCATTCCCGCACCGATCACCTGGGCGCCATCGACAAGCTGGAATGCAGCGGCGACTTTGAGGAAGCTCACAGCCAGAGCGATGACCACCGCGTTTCCGGCGGTGTCGTCGAGGAACAAGGTGACCAGCCGGTGCGGGGCCGCCCAGATCGCTACTGCCATGACGGCCATGAACCCCACCCCGGCAAGCCATGCGGTCCAGCCGGCGCGAGTGATCCCGCCGGGATCGCGACGCCCGAAGGCGAGGCCGACGCGCACCGTCGCTGCCTGGCCGAGCCCGAGCGGGACCATGAAGGTCAGCGCCGCGATCTGAAGCGCGACGGCGTGAGCGGCGACGGCCGGAGCACCGATCCAGCCCATGAAATAGGCGGCGAGCGCGAAAACGCCCATTTCGAGCGCCATGGTGATGCCGATCGGGAACCCCAGCCTCACCATCGCCCAGGTGCGCTGCCCGTCAAATCGCCACCAGTTGCCGAACAAACGGAAGCGGCGGAAATGCCGATGGCTCGAGGTCACGATGACTAGGGCGACGCAGAGAATCGACCAGGTGATGGTGCTCCCGATCCCGCCGCCGACGAGGCCCAGCGCCGGAAGCCCGAAATGGCCGAAGATCAGCGACCAGCTCAGCAAGGCATTCAACCCGATTCCGCCAAGGCTGAGCCACAACACGACCCGCGGCCGTTCCAGGGCGGCGACGAAGTTGCGGAGAAGTTGGAACAACAGCCACGGCGCGGTGCACCACATATAGGCGCGGAGGAAGGTCTGGCCCTGGCGCGCGAGCTCCTCGGATTCGCCGAACGCGCGCATGAAATCGCCGACGTGCCAGAGCAGCAACCAATAAGGCGGGAGCGCGAAAATCAGGAGCCAGGCGCCGGCCCGGAAAGTCCGCCGGACGTCGCGGACATTGTTGGAGCGCTGTCCCAGGGCGCTCGCCATCATCGGCGAGGAAGCGGTGATCAACCCGAACAGGAACAGGTTGAAGGTGAAGGTGAGATTGAGCGCGAGGGTCGCGGCGGCCAGCTCGGTCGCGCCCAATCGGCCCATCAACAGCACGTCGGTGGCCTGGATCAGTTGCTGGGTGAGGTTGGCGAGGATCAGCGGCCAGGCGAGCCGAAGCGTGGCCCGGAGCTCGTTGCTCCAGGAGGAATCGACCATCCGGCTGGCACTACCCGCTGCTTTCACCGGCAGGCCGTAGCCGCGCCGGTCCCGAACGAAAAGATTTGGTGACAGCGGTGCGTGTCGGCTAGCTGGAAGGCCACGAAAGGGTGAAGCCAGATGAAATTCGTCGCCGCGGTGTGGAAGTTGCTTGTCGGCATCAAGGACGCGCTGGTCCTCATCCTGATGCTGATGTTCTTCGGGCTGCTCTATGCCGGCCTGTCGAGCCGCCCGGAGGCGATCAAGGACGGAGTGCTTGCGCTCGACCTAAGCGGATCGGTCGTCGAGCAGCCGAGCAAGCCGGGCTTCACGGAACTTGCGGGCGGGAGCCGGACTCCGGGCGAGTACCGGCTTCATGACCTCGTCGCCGCACTCGACGCGGCGCGGACCGACGACCGGGTGAAGGCGGTCGCGCTCGATCTCGGAAGCTTTACCGGCGGCGGCCAGACTGCGATCAGCGACCTCGCCGACGCCGTCCGGCGGGTGCGGGCGTCGGGCAAGCCGGTGATCGCCTACGCGGTCGCCTATAGCGA
>JBDZVP010000150.1:0-2287 GCA_040255765.1 Sphingomonadales bacterium
CCGCGACGAAGCCATCGACGAACTCGCCGCGATGCTCGACGGTGTCGAGGTGTGGCCGGTCCGGACCAACGCCGGCTTCCTGTTCAACGCGCTGACCTCCGATCAATTCTGCAACGCCGAGCTCGATACGGGTTTCATCGAGCGCAACCTCGGCGAACTGTTGCCGGACCCGGAGCCGGGCGAGGACATCTGGCGCGGTGCAGCGACGGTCGCGTGGCTGGCCGGGGACGCCGAGGCATCGCTCCCCGGGCTTGCCGGTTTCCGCCTCAACGCCCCGCTCGCCAACAGGGTCGCCATCGGCCGCGACGGCGACTTCCGGAGCGTCGGGCTGGACGGCGAGCTTCCCGACATTTCCGGCTTTGTCGAGGACAACCGCGTCGTCGCCTTCAGCGAAGGTCAGGCGTTCGCCTTCAGCCTTTCGGCTCGCGGAAGCGTCGGCGGCGCGGCGTCCTCCGGAACGATCATCGCGCCGATGCCGGGGAAGGTCACATCGGTCGAAATTTCACAAGGCGCAAAGGTTAGCAAAGGGCAACGTTTGCTGACTCTGGAAGCCATGAAAATGGAGCACGGGCTGACGGCTCCGTTCGACGGGATGGTGGCCGAGCTCAATACGAAAGCGGGCGCGCAGGTCGTCGAAGGTGCGGTCCTTGCGCGCGTCGAACCACAGGAGAAGAAATGAACATCGAAGGGATTTCCGCGGTCGTTACCGGCGCCGCATCCGGCCTCGGCGAAGCCACCGCGCGCGAACTCGCGAAGCGCGGCGCGAAAGTCGCCATCTTCGACCGTGATTCTGAGAAGGGCGAAAAGGTCGCCTCCGAGATCGGCGGCGTCTTCTGCGAGGTCGACGTGACCAGCGACGAGAAGGTCGCGGCCGCTTTTGCCAAGGCTCGCGAAGCACACGGGCAGGAGCGGGTTCTCGTCAATTGCGCCGGCGTCGCCACCGCCGCCAAGACCGTCGGCCGCGATAAGGAAACCAAGGAGCCGCGCTTCTACGCCATGTCGCAGTTCGAGGTGACGATCGGCATCAACCTCATCGGCACCTTCCGCTGCATCGCCCACTCGGCGTTCGGCATGGTCGGCCTCGACCCGCTCGAGGATGGCGAGCGCGGTTGCATCATCAACACCGCTTCGGTCGCCGCGCAGGACGGGCAGATCGGCCAGGTGGCTTATTCCGCATCGAAGGGCGGAGTGCTCGCGATGGCGCTCCCGATCGCCCGCGACCTGATGAACGACGGCGTTCGCGTGAACACCATCCTTCCGGGTGTCTTCAAGACCCCGATGGTCGCGATGATGCCGCCCAACGTCCAGGAAGCGCTGGGCGCCCAGGTGCCGTTCCCGAAGCGGCTCGGCCAGCCGGAGGAATATGCGCGGCTCGCCTGCTTCATGGTGGAGAATCCGTACCTGAACGCCGAGGCGGTCCGGCTCGACGGGGGCATCCGGATGGCTCCTCGTTGATTCCCGACGAAAAGCAGCTTCTGGAGGACATGGCCGTTGCCACGCGAGAGGCGGGCGCGGCGATTCTCGAGATTGTCGCGCGCGGGTTCTCGGTCGAGCGCAAGGACGACCTGTCGCCCGTCACCGAGGCCGATCGCGCCGCCGAGCTGATCATCCTCGCTGCTCTTGCGAAGGCCGCGCCGGGAGTGCCGGTAATCGCCGAGGAGGAAGTCGCGGCAGGGCGAATTCCCGCCCACGGGGACACCTATTTCCTCGTGGACCCGCTCGACGGGACCAAGGAATTCGTTCGCGGCGGAGACGATTATACCGTCAACATCGGCCTCATCTCGGAAGGCCGGCCGCTGCTCGGCGCGGTCTATTCGCCGGCGCGCGACACGCTGTACGCCGGCATGGTGGGGCAGGGTGCCTGGATGGAGGATTCTGGCGGCCGCCGCGCGATCGCGACCCGCCCGCGCGGAGGGTCCATCACCGCAGTGGCTTCGAAATCGCACTTCAACCAGCCCACTGCGGATTATCTCGCGGAAGCTGTCGGCGAGTGCGAATATACCGGCATCGGATCGAGCCTGAAATTCTGCATCGTCGCGGAAGGCAAGGCCGACATCTACCCCCGCCTTTCGCCGACCAGCGAATGGGACACGGCGGCGGCGCATGCCGTCCTTCTTGCCGCGGGGGGCCATGTCGACGGTCCGGACGGCAAGCCGCTCGCTTACGGAAAGCAGGCCTTCCTCAACCGCGGCTTCGTTGCCACGGCGGGCTGGAAGGCGCCGCCGATCGAGCCGTTTCTCCACCCGTTCTCGGGCGGAGGCGAGATCCCGCAGGGAGTTTAGGCCGG
>JBDZVP010000061.1:0-6132 GCA_040255765.1 Sphingomonadales bacterium
GGGTCGCAGCGCCAGCGGATCTCGACGCCCGCGAACAGATAGGCCTTGGCCCGGGCCATGCGGAACAGGCGGTCGGGCGAGAATATCGCGCCGGCGCCGAAGATTTCCGGGTCGGGGACGAAGCTGACGGTCGTTCCGCGGCGGTTGGGGGTGGGGCCGACGGTTTCGAGCTTGCTGGTGGCGAGGCCCTTGGAGAAAGTCTGGCGGTAGAGCGTCTTGTCGCGGGCGACCTCGATCACCGTGTCGCTCGACAGCGCGTTGACGACGCTGACTCCGACGCCGTGGAGACCGCCGGACGTGGAATAGGCCTTGCCCTCGAACTTCCCGCCGGAGTGGAGCGTGGTCATGATGACCTCGAGCGCCGACTTGCCGGGGAACTTGGGGTGCTCCTTGACCGGGATTCCGCGGCCGTTGTCGGTGACGGTCAGGCGGTTGCCGGGGCCGAGCTCGACCTCGATGCGCGACGCATGGCCGGCGACGGCCTCGTCCATCGAATTGTCGATGACCTCGGCGGCGAGGTGGTGGAGAGCGCGCGCGTCGGTTCCGCCGATGTACATACCCGGGCGGCGGCGGACAGGCTCGAGCCCCTCCAGCACCTCGATCGAGGAGGCGTCGTAGGTGTCGGACTGGGCGGCATTATTCGGAGACGAGAACAGGTCGGACATCGGGGGCTGCTATAGGGCGCTGATTCAAGTCGTGCCAAGGGAGCGGCGAGGCGTTTTCCACAGCCTTGAAATCGCCTGGCCCAATTCCAAATTTTCCTCCGCCGGGCGCTCAATGGAGGCTCGGTGACGGGGCGATGGTCCCACGCGGGAGATCGCTCCGCCCACTCGCTCACATGAGGAGATTGGAAAATGCGTAGTGCTTTCGATTTCACACCCTATCGCCGCTCGACGGTCGGCTTCGACCGGCTGTTCGACATGCTGGAGAACAGCGGCAATGGAAACGGCGGCGAGAATTACCCGCCGTTCGACCTCATCAGCACCGGCGAGAACGACTATCGAATCGACCTTGCGGTGGCGGGCTTCAAACCCGAGGAAATCGACATCACCGCCCAGCAGAACGTGCTGATCGTCACGGGGAAGAAGAAGGAAGAGTCCGAGGAGAAGGGCTCCGATTACATCTACCGCGGGATCGCGACGCGCTCGTTCGAGCGGCGCTTCGCGCTTGCCGACCATATCCAGGTCAAGGGCGCGGACCTGAAGGACGGGCTGCTGTCGATCGAGCTCGTCCGCGAGATCCCCGAGGCGATGAAGCCGCGCAAGATCGATATCGGCGGCGGCGCCGGCAAGAAGGAGCAGATCGCTTCGAAGCAGACAGTGGACGCCGAGGCCGAGCGCGAGACTGCCTAGGCCTCAAATGAACGAAAGCCCCGGGAGCAGAGCGCTTCCGGGGCTTTTCGCTGGAAATGGCCCGCTCCGAGGGGCTCGAACCCCCAACCTTCGGGTTCGAAGCCCGACGCTCTATCCGGTTGAGCTAGGAGCGGTTCGGAATCGTCTAGATGAATGCGTTGTGGCCGTCACGGGAGTAAATCCCGTGACGTCAGACGGGTTCGGCTGCGCCGACCCGCTGGCCGGCTATCGGCATCTCTCGACGTAACAACGCTCGCTTCGCTCCGCTTTCGTTCCGCTCGGTGCCTCTAGCGGACCCTCGGCCCACCGAACGGCAACGGCGGAGGCGGCCTGCGATCGCGCCTTGGGAGCTGCGCCTGATACGCGACTCCGCAATGCTCGACGCAATAAGGATAGCCGGGGTTGGCTGGGGCTCCGCAGAAATAGAAATCGGGCTCGCCGGGGTGCCCCATCGGCCATTTGCAGATGCGGTCGTTGAGGTCGAGGAGGCCGGTCTTGTCGGCGACCTCGGGGCTCGGCTTGGCCGGAACGAGGCGGCGCGGCGGAGCGGGCGGGATCGGCGCCTGCTGGTCGCCCGGGCCCTGGCGGATAAAGCCTCCGGGGCCGACCGAACGATACTGGATATTGTCGCCGCTCGGACGCGACCGCTGCGGCTGCGGCTGGGGGGCAGCGGCCTTCGGAGCGGGCTGTTCCTGCGGCTGCGGCTTTTCCGCAGGCGGCGCCTTGGGCGCGCTTTCCACTTTCTTCGCCTTCGCCGGAGCAGGGGCGCTCTCGTCGCCCGGCTTCACCGGCGAGGGGCGCGCTTCGAGCCCGAGGCGATGGGCCTTGCCGATCACCGCGTTGCGGCTGACACCGCCGAGCTTTTCGGCGATCTCGCTCGCGGTGGCGCCCTCGTGCCACATTTTTTTCAGGCGCTCGATGCGCTCTTCCGTCCAGGCCATGCTTTGCTTCACTCCGAATCTTCATCTTCTTGGCGGGCCGCTTGCCGCCCGCACCGCCAACGGATAGGCGCCGCGAGGTGAACGATCGGCCAGTCACTTCCCAACCGTCGCCATGGCTCGTCCGGCCACCGGGCGAACCGGTGCTGAGCGGCATCAACTGGGGAGGACTCAAGACCCTCTATATCAAGGAGGTGCGCCGGTTCTTCAAGGTGCAGCTTCAGACAGTGTGGGCGCCGGCGATCACCACGCTCCTCTATCTCGCGATCTTCACGGTCGCGCTGGGGCGGAGCGGGCGGACGGTGATGGGCGAGCCGTTCGCCGATTTCATCGCGCCGGGGCTGATCGTGATGGCGATGCTCCAGAATGCTTTCGCAAACGCAAGCTTTTCGCTGCTGGTCGGCAAGATCCAGGGCAATATTGTCGATTATCTGATGCCGCCGCTATCGACCGGAGAGCTGATGGCGGGGATGATCGGCGCGGCGGTGACACGGGCGTTCCTGGTCGGGGCCGCGGTATGGGCGGCGATGCTGTTCTGGCCGGGCGTGTCGGTCGGGGTCCACCACCCGCTGCTGGCTTTCTGGTTCGGCCTGATGGGTTCCCTGATGCTGTCGTTCCTGGGGCTTCTCACGTCGATCTGGGCGGACAAGTTCGATCATGCCGCCGCGGTGACCAATTTCGTGGTCACCCCGCTGGCGCTGCTTTCGGGCACCTTTTATTCGGTCGACGCGCTGGCACCGGCGTTCCGGGCGATCAGCCATGCCAACCCGTTCTTCTACGTGATCTCGGGCTTTCGCTACGGCTTCCTCGGGATCAGCGATTCGCCGATTGTGGTCGGGGCGATCGGGCTCCTGCTGCTGAACCTGGTGCTGTGGGCGATCTGCTACGCGCTTTTGAAGAGCGGGTGGAAGATCAAGGCCTGAGGCGGGCGGCACGGACGGCGAGCAGCAGCCACCCGCCAATCATTGTCAGGCCGCCGAGCGGGGTGATCGCTCCAAACCAGCGCGGCGCTCCGAGCGCCATCGCGTAGAGCGTTCCGGAGAAGACGACGCTTCCAGAAACGATTAGCCAGGCCGGAACTCGGGTCCAGCGACGCCCGGATACGCCGAGGGCGAGGACCGCGAGCGCGTGCCACATCTGATACTCGACCCCGGTGCGCCACCAGCCGAGCGCTTCCGCCCCGACGCGCGCCTGCAACGCGTGCGCCCCGAACGCGCCAAGCGCGACACCAAGGCAGCCGAGGATGGCGCTGGCGGTTATTAAGCGGCGGTCGATGGTGCGAGGGCTGTTGCTGGGTTCCATGCTGGTCGCTGACTTTTCTCGCTGCGGGCGTTCCTGATTCGGCAAGCGATTCTGCCGAGTCAATTTTTTGGGACGTGTGAGCCGTTACGGGAGTGAATCCCGTGGCGTCAGACGGGCCCAGCTCCGCTGACCCGCCGGCCGGCTCTCGCCGTCTCTCGACACCAGCTCAGATTGCTGCCGCAATCTTTCCCTTGTGCTCGGCGGCTCCAGCTTAACGCCACCGAAACGAACGTTGAACGGCTGCTGACAGGGTCATTCAGGGCCCCATCAAGCGAATCGGCGCACATTGCCACGCATCAACCGCTCGAAGGAGAGCAACGATGCGTAAAGTCCTGATCACTCTCGCCGCAGCAGCGTCGGCCGTTGCCGTTGCTTCTCCGGCATCCGCCCAGGTTTATACCAATGTCGGGATCGGCCTCGGCTATGGCGCGCCGGCCTATGGATATGGGGCGCCGGCCTATGGCTACGGCAACGGTTACAACTATAGCAATTACAACCAGGTCCGCGCGCTCCAGTATCGGGTCGATGCGATCCAGCGGCAGATCACTGTCCTCGATCGCCGCAACGTGCTGAGCAATCGCGAGGCCCGGCGTCTTCGCGAGGATTCTCGCCAGGTTGAGCGCCAGCTCTACAGGGCAGCGCGCTATGGCCTGAACCCATACGAGGCGAGGGACATCAACTACCGGATCGCCCGGCTCGAGCAGAATGTGCAGCGGCAGGCGTGGGATCGCGATGGCCGATGGGACCGGCGGGGGGACCGGGATCATCACCGCGACCGCGACCATGACTGGGATCGCCGCTGAGCTCCTTCCCAAAAACGTTCAATCGATGAATTCGAAAGGAAATGACTATGCGTAAAGTGCTGATTTCCCTCGCCGCCGCAGTTTCGGTCGCCGCTGTTGCGGCTCCCGCAGCCGCGCAGCCCCATGGCAATCTCACGCCCTATGCGGCGCCAGTCTACAACTACTCGCCGTACAATTACGGGCGTGGCTACAACGGCTATGCGTTCGTTCAGCAGATGCAGGCGCGAGTGCAGCGAATCCGCGCCGACATCCGCAACATGGAGATGCGCCGGATCCTGTCGGTCCGCGAAGCCCGCAGCCTGAACAAGGAAGCGCGCGCAATCGAACGGCGAATCTACAAGGCGCCGCGCGGCGGAATCCGGGCCTCCGAGGCTCGCGGGATCGAGAACCGGATCCGCAACCTCGAAATCCGGGTCTCGCGCGAGGCCCGCGACTGGAACGGCCGGGTCGGCCACTACCGCCGCTAGGCTTCATCGCTGAAGGCAAAGGATGGCGCGCTGGAGAAATCCGGCGCGCCTTTCACTTTTGAAGCGGCTCTGGTTATAGCGACCGCGAAACCCAGACCCGCCAAACCCAAGAGGAGTCCATTGCGATGGCCATCACGCCGCTCATGCCCGTTTACACGCGTTGCGAAGTGCGGCCCGTGCGGGGAGAGGGGGTCTATCTCTACGGCGAGAATGGCGAGAAATATCTCGACTTCGCGGCCGGGATCGCGGTCAACCTGCTCGGCCATGGCCATCCGCATCTGACCAAGGCGATCCAGGAGCAGGCGGCGACATTGATGCATGTGTCGAACCTGTACGGGTCGCCGCAGGGCGAGGCTTTCGCGCAAAGGCTGATCGACAATAGCTTCGCCGATACGGTGTTCTTCACCAATTCGGGCGCGGAAGCGGTCGAGTGCGCGATCAAGACGGCGCGGCGCTATCATCACGCCAAGGGCAATCCGCACAAGCACGACCTGATCACTTTCTCCAACGCGTTCCACGGGCGGACGATGGCGACGATCAGCGCCACCAACCAGGAGAAGCTGCGCGACGGGTTCGCGCCGCTCCTGCCGGGCTTCAAGGTCGTCGAGTTCGACAATCTCGAAGCGGCGCTGGCCGCGGTCGACGAGAATACGGCGGGCTTCCTGGTCGAGCCGGTGCAGGGCGAGGGTGGAATCCGCCCGGCAAGCCAGGAGTTCATCAAGGGCCTTCGCAAGTGCGCCGACGAGAACGACCTGATGCTGGTGTTCGACGAGGTCCAGTGCGGAGTCGCGCGGACCGGGACTTTGTGGGCCTACGAGCAATACGGGATCGAGCCGGACATCATGGCGAGCGCGAAGGGGATCGGTGGCGGATTCCCAATGGGCGCCTGCCTCGCGACCGAGAAGGCCGCCAGCGGGATGGTGATCGGAACCCACGGATCGACCTATGGCGGCAACCCGATGGCGATGGCGGCGGGACAGGCGGTGTTCGACATCGTCGCAACGCCCGAGTTCCTCGCTCACGTCCGGCAGATGGGCGAGCGGCTGCGCTCGGCGCTGGAGCAGATGATCCCCAATCACGACGATCTGTTCGAGAGCGTCCGGGGAATGGGCCTGATGCTGGGCATCAAGATGAAGACCGACAGCCGGACCTTCGTGAACTGGCTTCGAAGCAAGGGGCTGCTGACGGTTGCGGCCGGCGACAATGTGATGCGCGTGCTCCCGCCGCTCATCATCGAGGAAAAGGACATTCGCGAGTTCGTCGACCGGCT
>JBDZVP010000061.1:6232-12183 GCA_040255765.1 Sphingomonadales bacterium
ATCGAGCGGCTTCTTGCCGAGGCGCTGGTGCTGACGGCGCTTCTCGGCGCGATGCTGAAGGAGCCCGAAGGGCAGGTCACGCTCCAGGCGCAGACCGAGAACGGCGTCGTCGAGCTCCTGGTGTGCGATTATCGTGGCGGGCAGCTTCGCGGCTACGTCCGTCACGATTCCGATCGGTTGGCGGAAGCGGGACCGAATCCGTCTTTGTTCTCGCTGTTCGGCAAGGGGTATCTGGCGATTACGTTCGACCAGCCGGTCAGCGACGAGCGCTACCAGGGAATCGTGCCTCTGGAGGGCGAGAGCCTTGCCAAGGCCGCCGAGAGCTTCTTTGCGCAATCGGAGCAGATTCCGAGCGTTGTTCGACTCGCCGCTAACAAGCGGGTGGACGGGTGGAGCGCCGGCGGCTTGCTGTTCCAGCACCTGCCGGAGGGCGAAGAGGGGCGCGAACGGCTGCATACGCGGCTCGATCACCCCGACTGGCCGCATGTCGCGATCCTCGCCGGATCGGCGAAGCCGGAAGAGCTGACCGATCCGGACTTGCCGCTCGACGAATTGACGTGGCGGCTGTTCCACGAGGAAGCGGAGGTGCGCACCCTCGAGCCGATCGCGCTGTCCAGGGGATGCCGTTGCGACCCCGATTATGTCCGCTCGGTGATTGCGCGATTCCCGTTGGAGGAGCGCGAGGCGATGGTGGGGCCGGACGGGATGATTCGGGTCGACTGCGAATTCTGCTCGCAAAGCTTCCCGATCGCGCTTGAGGACGTCTCCTGAACCATCTTCGCGAGGGTGTGATTTCTGTTATGATGCGGCCCATGAAGGCAAGGTTCCGCCTTTCAGTGCGCGTTGCTGCTTGCCTGGCGGCGGCCGCCGTCCTTGGCGGGGCTTCGGCGTCGGTCTTTTCCAAGGCCGAGCCGGGCCTTTGGGAAATCACCCGGACCGGCTCCCCGACGGTGAAGCTGTGCCTCCCCAACCTCGCGGCCCTGGCGCAGTACGAGCATCGCGGCGCCCGCTGCAGCCGCTCCGTCATTCGCGACGACGGTACGGCGGCGACAGTCCACTACACCTGCGCGGGCGGCGATTTCGGCCAGACCGATCTAAAGCTGGTGACTCCGCGTTCGCTCACCGTCCGAACGCAGGGCATTTCAGCCGGGGCGCCGTTCAAATACACCCTTCTCGCGCGCCGGGTCGGTGCCTGCCAAAACCATTAAGCGGGCGTTTAACCTAATTCGGCTAGAAGGAAGATGTGCCGGATTCGGTACGCTTTCCTCCCAATCGGGCTCAGCTCGATTAACTGGGCCGCCCTTCCAAGCGTCGGGCGGCCCTTCTTTTGGCGGTCGTTAGGTCTTAGACTCTCGCGCCGTGCTCTACCTCGTCATCAAAGCCGCCATTTCGGGCGTGATCGTCGCGCTCGTATCGGAGATCGCCCGCCGCCACCCCGGCTGGGGCGGGCTGGTCGCTTCGCTTCCGCTGACCTCGCTCCTGGCGATGGTCTGGCTATGGCGCGACAGCAGCGATTCGCTGAAGGTCGCGGAGCTTGCATCGAGCACCTTCTGGTTCATCCTTCCGTCGCTGCCGTTGTTCGTCGTCCTGCCGATGCTGTTGAGGTCGGGACTTGCCTTCTGGGCGGCGATGGCGATCGTCGTTGCTGGAACGCTGGCTCTTTACGCCCTGATGTTCTGGGCCGGGCCCAGGCTGGGCCTGAAAGTCTGACATGGCCAAGGCCGTGGTTCTTTTGTCGGGCGGGCTCGATTCGATGGTCACTGCGGCAATTGCCCGCGAGCAGGGTTTTTCGGTGCTCGCGCTGACCGTGGATTACGGCCAGAGGCATGGGGTCGAGCTGGAAGCGGCGGCTCGAATCGCGGCGAAGCTCGCGGACGATCATGCAGTCGTGAAGTTGGACCTCACGCGATTCGGCGGGTCGGCGCTGACGGACGACATCGCGGTTCCGAAATCGGGCGTCGGTGCTGGCATTCCCGTTACTTACGTGCCGGCCCGGAACACCGTGCTTCTCAGCTTGTCGCTCGCCTGGGCGGAAGCGGCGGGAGCGCGCGACCTGTTCATCGGGGTCAATGCGCTCGATTATTCGGGCTACCCGGACTGCCGGCCGGAGTTCGTCGCCGCGTTCGAGAAGCTTGCGAACCTCGCCACCAAGGCTGGAGTCGAAGGCGAAGGGTTCAAGGTCCACGCGCCGCTCCAGAACATGACCAAGGCCGATATTGCCCGCGAGTCCGCGCGGCTGGGACTCGATGCAGGTATGAGCCATAGCTGCTACGACCCGTCGGAAGATGGGCGTGCCTGCGGCCTGTGCGATGCGTGCAGGCTCCGGGCGAAGGGGTTCGCGGAGGCGGGGCTTCCCGACCCGACGCTCTACGCATGAGCTACGCTGTCAAGGAGCTGTTCCTGACGCTCCAAGGCGAGGGCGTGCAATCGGGAAGCCGTGCGGTTTTCCTGCGCTTTTCGGGGTGCAATCTGTGGTCGGGGCGCGAGGCTGACCGGGCGAGCGCGCAGTGCCGCTTCTGCGACACCGATTTCGTCGGCACCGACGGGCCCGGCGGCGGGAAGTTCGCCGATCCCGAAGCTTTGGCCGATGCGGTCGAGCGCGAATGGGGCGAGGGCCGCGACAACCGCCTCGTGGTTGTCACCGGCGGTGAGCCGATGCTCCAGCTCGATTCCGCTCTGGTCGCTGCTCTGCACCGCCGCGGGTTTCGAGTCGCTGCCGAGACGAACGGGACGCTGCCGGCGGTTGCCGGGCTCGATTGGATCTGCGTAAGCCCGAAAGCGGGGACGGAGGTGGTCCAGCGACGCGGGAACGAGCTGAAACTGGTGTGGCCGCAGGCGGGGATCGACCCCGCCGAGCTCGAAAGCTGGAATTTCGAGCATTTCCTGGTGCAGCCGATGGATTGCGCCGATGGCGAGGCGGCGGTCGAGGCCGCGATCGTGCTGGCGATGGAGCGACCGAAGTGGAGGCTCAGCCTCCAGTCGCACAAGCTCGTCGGGCTGCCCTAGCCGGCGCTGTTGTTCGTCATTCCCGGCTCGTCGGGCTCGAACGCGGGCTCGGCCTTCTTCTTTGCAGGCGCCTTGGTTGCCGGCTTGCTGTCACTCTCGGCGTTTGAGTCCGCGTTGGTGTTCTCGTTGAACGTGTAGTTCACGTCCGCGGCCATGTTGGCGGCCTCGCCGGTCGCGGCATCGATCGCGGTCGTATCGTTGACCGCGGTGACGTCGCCGGCGCCGCTTTCTTCCGAAACGGCGGCGTTGTTCGCCTGTTGGGATCCGCCGCAAGAGGCGAGGGCGAGGGCTGAAAACAGGATCAATTTGCGCATCGTCTCTCTCCACATCACCAACGTTCCAATGTCAAAAAAAGAGGCTGCCGGGCGAACCCGGCAGCCTCAGAACATGCGAACGGCTCCACATGGGAGCCGCCGATTACATGTTGGTCGTAGTCGTGTTCACGTCCGCCGTGGCGTTCGCGTCGACCGCATTCATGTCCGTCGTCGCGTTCATGTCGACGGCGTTCATGTCAACGGCGTTCATGTCGGTATTCTCGACAATCAGATTGCCGGCTTCGAGATTATCGACGGCCATGTTGTTGTCAGCGGCGTTGTTGCTGCTGCAAGCCGCAACCGCCAGGGCCGCACCAGCGACCAGGATCAGAGCACGCATTCAAAACTCCCTAATTATGTAGATCTGGAGCGGTTGCCCGCCTCCCAAATCGCGCTCAGCATAGTCTGAACGGCTCATTACCATCAAGAGACTTGATGGGGCTTCACCAAGTTATTGAGAAATTGGCGAAACGAGCGTTTCAGAGCCGCATCAACGCGTGACATCGGCAATTCTTTCCCGGCCGCGGCGAGGCTGGTGACCCCGAATTCGCTGATTCCGCACGGGACGATGCCACCGAAATGCGAGAGATCGGGGTCGACGTTGATCGCAAAGCCATGGAGCGTGACCCATCGCTTCACCCGGATTCCGAGGGCGGCAATCTTCGCTTCTTCGGGACCGCTGCCGACCCAGATGCCGATTCGCCCCGGCTCGCGGCGGGCGGAAACGCCTAGCTCCCCCAAGGCTGCGATGAGCCAGCCTTCGAGCGAATGGACGAGCTTGCGGATGTCGCGGCCGCGCTTGTCGAGGTCGAGCATCAGATAGCCGACTCGCTGGCCCGGGCCATGATAGGTGTAGCGGCCGCCGCGGCCGGCTTCGTAAACCGGGAAATTCAGCGGATTCATCAGCTCGGCGGGGTCAGCGCTAGTCCCGGCGGTGAACAAAGGCGGGTGCTCCAGCAGCCACACGCATTCGCCCGCCTCGCCAGCGCGAATCGCGGCGGCGCGCTGCTCCATGAAGGCCAGCGCCTCTTCATATGGCACCGGCGATTCGCTGATCCGCCATTCGATTCCGTCAATCGTCTCCATGACCCGCGAAATGGCGCGCGTGGCCCCTTCGGGCAAGTTGCAACGCCGGACCAAGCCCCGCATAACGCCCGCCAAAGCAGGGGATTAGCGAGCATGGCGGCACTGTCGATTTCCAGGGCGTGGGAGGAAACGAAGGCGCGGGTCGCCGCCGACGGGCGGCTGATGGCGGTCGTCGCCGCGGCGCTGATCGTGTTCCCCGGGCTCATCGTCGAAGTGGTCAGCCCGGGCTCCGTCCGAAGCGAATCGACGCTGCTCGAATCGATCCTGTTCCTGGTCAGCTCGCTCCTTGCGCTGATCGGCCAGCTTGCGATTATTCGCCTCGCGATCACCCACGCTGTGTCGGTGGGTGAAGCGATCGCCCACGGGGCCCGGCGAATGCCGGTCTACCTGGTGGCTGCGATCCTGCTCACCCTCGTTTTCGTGGTCGCGCTAATCCCGTTCGGACTGGTTGCTTACGCCGCCGGGGTTCCATTCGACCGGACGAGCGAGGCCGCGTTTCTGAAGTCGCCGATCGCGCTCGTCCTTAGTCTCCTGTACCTCGCGCTTCTGACCTTCATCGCGATCCGGATGCTGATGTCCTCGCCGGTCGCGAGCGAGGAGGATGCAGGGCCGGTGCAAATCCTTCGCCGAAGCTGGGATCTGACCGCGGGCCATTGGTGGCGGCTGTTCGGATTCATCGTCATTTTCGTGATCGGCGCGCTGATTCTGATCGCCGCGGTGAATTGGGTGGTGACGGCTGTCGCACTGTTCCTGTTTGGAGCGGTCGCGCCGATGTCGGCATCGGCATTGCTCGTCGGTCTGTTCAATTCGATCGCGAACGGTTTTCTGACAGTGCTCCTCGCCGTGATGATGGCGCGGATTTACCTTCAGCTCAGCGGTCGCGACTCCGCGGCCGTGTCGGCACCCAAAAGCGGGATCTGAGGGGCCGCGTCTTTCGGAAGAATTCCGGTCAGGCGCGGGTCGGGGAAACGCTCGATGGCGCGCTTGTAGGCGACGAAGCCCGCGCTCCGGTAGGCAGGGAGCGCCGCGGGATGGTCGAGCGTGCAGGTGTGCACATGAAGCCGCCGGATTCCATCACGCCAGGCGAGCCGGAGAGTCTGCCCCGTCAGCCAGCGTCCGTGGCCCATCCCGGTAAGCTCCGGCAGGATTCCGATGAACGCGAGTTCGCATTGGCCGGGCTCGCGGAAGTCGAGCTCGATCATGCCGATGTCGGCGCCGATCTGGTCAACGATAACGTAAATCTCGACGGCGGGGTCCTGGATGATCGCCGCAAGCTCCTCGTCGCTGAGGACAAGGCGCGAGAACCAGAGCCAGTGGCGGCCGATCCGCCGGAACAGCTGGCGGTAGGCGTCGACTTCCGGATGTTCGACCCGCCGCAGCGAAAAAGTCGAGACCGGGATCTGGAACGGCGGCGGCTTTCCCATTTCGAGAAAAGTGACGACCGCCGCGACGTCTGCGTCAGGGACAGGTTCGTAGGCCATCAGCTCACCTCCACTTCGCAAGCGGTGGGAGGCTCATCAGGATGGCGTCGATGTTGCCGCCGGT